>NZ_JBHKFI010000012.1:0-128151 GCF_042263505.1 Cytobacillus sp. Hz8
ATACATTTTTATAATCATAATCGTTTACAAGGACGACTAAACGGCCTTAGTCCCCTAGAGTACAGGACTAAAGCCGCTTAGTGTGCTTTATTTATTTCCACTGTCTACTTGACAGGGGGCAGTTCATTATTTGGACTAACACTCTTTTTTTCGGAGAAACTAAGAGAAGGATGAGAAAGGAGTAGAATAAATGATTGAGATTCCTTCCAAAATTGAAGGGAAGCAATATGACTTATTTAAACTGGAACAGCTCTTGAAGCCTTTAGGTTATTCAATTGGGGGGAATTGGGATTATGATCATGGTTATTTTGATTACAAAATTGAAAATCAAAATGGCTATCAATTTTTCCGGTTACCATTTCAATCGATAGATGGACAATTGGATTCGCGAAATTGTACAGTTCAGTTATCTAGACCTTATTTGTTGACGCATCGATATGAGGATGGAAACGATGATGAAGCCACTTCAGGGAATACTTCTGCAACCTTTAATCAATTTGCTGAACCAAAAGTGAAAGATGCTGCAGTACCAGAAAAATATGTGGATATCGGCAAAGCTCTTGTGTTTGAGCTTGAATCTATTCTTGACTAATTACTTGAGTATTTTTTTTATACATGAAGAGCACTTGATTTTTTTCCAACAACTAGCAACTGGTCGCCTTCATTTACAACATAATTGTGGGGTGGATTAATGAGTGTTTCTTCCCCCTTTCTGATACCGATAAATAAGGTTCCTTCCTTTAGCAGCTGGGAACTTATGTCTAAAATTGTTTGTCCTTTATAAGAGTGACTAGAAAAAAGGGTCAGTTGGCTATCCTGTAATTGATTCAGTAAGAGCAGTAGCGAAGAATGACCAACCTCGGCTAAGGATAGGCAGTTTGACATCACATAGCTTGTTAGCACATTCGATTGAATAATTTCATCGGCACCGGCTCTTTTGGCATTTGCAACATAATCAGAGGTTAAGATTTCAACGATACAGATGACATCTGGATTCAAACCTTTAATGGCAATTAAGGTGAGGATGGTATTCATGTCTGCATGCTGTTCATCCTTATTTTGATCTGCCGTCAGGATGACTTTTTCTGCTGTAAAAATATTCGCCTTTATCAAAACATCATCTAAATGGGATAATCCTCTAATAAAATGAATTTGTTTATGGGGAATGGGATTGGTTTCCAAGGTTTGGTCAATTAATATCACGGAATGGGAATCAGATTTTAATAATGCATGAATCAGTTCCTTGGATCGCTCATTCCAGCCTACGATAATAAAATGCCCTTTTCCCTTATAGACCATCTTTCCATCCATATATTCATTCTGTTTCGAAACGGCAGTAGTGGACAGGGCAACAAAATAGGAAGAGAGGACACCTGCTCCCAAAAAAATTAAAATCATTCCTGCGAATTTGCCAATCATGGTCTGAGGAACAAAATCGCCATATCCAACAGTGGAAGCGGTAATAATCGCCCACCAAATTCCATCGAATATTGTTGGGAATACAGACGGTTCAAGGAAGGAAATAATTGTTCCAAATAAAATAACAATCATTATCACAAGAAATAATATTCGGAAAATTAAGGGCAATCGTAAAAAGCTTGTATAAAAATGGTGTGACATCATCTTTTCACCTCTAATTGAAATCCTTACCATTATGGACGAGAAAGGTGAAAAAAAAACTGAATCATCCTTCTTAAGGATCATTCAGTCTCGGATTTATTTTAGAAAAGCATCATAATCTCTTATCATTCCAGAAATTCATCTCAAAATGATGCTTTGGATCATAGGCTTTAAATGTGTATCCCTTTTTTCGAAGATAATCAATCATTTCCGGTAATTTTTGGACAGTCCCTTTTTTACAATGAAAGAGAATGACAATTGGACCTGATTTTCCTTTTAAACCTGATTTCACATTAGAAACAATTTTGGCTGGATTTTTGGTATCATACTTCCAATCCTCTGAATCGATATTCCAATCCCACATTTTAAAATGTTTTTTGACCAATTCATTTCGAAATGATTGTTTCATATATGGTTTGCTTCCATAAGGGACCCTTGTTAAATGGCTATCCAATTTCGTAATTTTCTTCAAGGTAAGCCTTGTCTTTTCCATTTCTTTTGCCACGTTTGCGGGATTTCCGTAATATAATTTCTTTGCATTATGGGTTACGCTATGTAATCCAAGAGAGTGCCCTTCTCTAAACATACGTTGGGTCGTTTTTGGGTAGTGACGGATCTGCGGTTCAATTAGGAAAAAAGTCGCTTTAATATTTTTCTTTTTTAGGATATCCAAAATCTTTTGTGACTCAAGATTGGGACCATCATCAAAGGTTAAGTATACGACTTTTTTGGAATTGGTGTAGGCTTTTGTATTAGCGTGTGAAAAACTAGCGAAAGGTAAACATAGAAGAATCATGATTGTTAATCCGAAAGCCGTTAGTCTCTTTGCCATTTTTTTCTCTCCCGTAATCTCTTATTCTGTTAATTTAAGTTTAATATAGCAAATGGGGGAAATAAACCTAATTCCTGAAACTTTTGTCATATAGTGATGAATAAGAAGTGGAACTAACTAAGCTATGAATAAATTAATTTCAGAAAATGCTAAAGCGAAAAGAAGGGTATGAAATTTGAAGGTTTTTTTCTTCAAATGTATGAATTCCTTAATTCCCTCCAATAATAGTTAATAAAAGGGAGGAGGTATCTCGATATGAGGGAAGAAATCTGTTTAATGAATGTTTCGCAAATCACGGATGCCAGGGCAAAGACCATTAAATCACTGAATTATTATCTCCAGGATGATCATGATAATTGTGTCAAAGCGCTTTGTGAGGCATTAGCCGGAATAAACCAATTTGAAGCATCAATGGGATTTGAATTTAATCATAGTGATATGTTTTTGATTATTGCGGATTTAAAGCATTCGATGCTTGAAGCACTCCAATACCTCTATAATAATGATTATCATCATTATGAAAAATTTATTACTGAATTTGTGGGGAAAGCGATTCAATATGAAGGGACATTACTCAAAAACGTGATAGGCAATTATAAGGATGATGAGTTTATTTCATAGATACTTTTATATGTAGGCTTACCCTATGTGGATGAGGGTAGGCCATTTTTGATTATAAGATTATTTTCTAAACTTGTCCTTCAATGCGGATTTCCTGCATATACTGTTGTAGAAATAACGGTTCTGGGGGAGTGTTATGTTTGCATTATTTGAAAAAGCTGTTTTAGGGATGGCTTCACTAAGAATCCTTTCGGGGAGTATCGAAATATTGGCTGCCATCATCATGCTTAAATTCAATACAGTTGAAAAAGCACTAATCGTGAATAGTTCATTAGCCCTTGTTGGTCCAATGATTCTAATTGCAACCACAACCATAGGTTTATTTGGCATCGCTGATAAAATTTCCTTTCTTAAAATGTTTTGGGTATTACTGGGGGTAGGCTTTATTTTATATGGGATTCGAAGTCAATAAAAAAGCCTTTTGCTTCTCGATTGGATTGAGAAGTTTTTTTTGTGTAATGAAGCAGATTGTTTGTTAATATTTGAATTTTTAAAATTTTTTTCAAAATAATCATTGAAAATGATTATCATTAGCGATATGATGGTAATTGAAAATTATTATCAATAAGATGTTGGCGGGGGATTACATATGAAAAAAGTTTTAGCCACAGCAATACTTACGATTAGTTCTAGTATTCTATTATTTGGGTGCTCGGATACGAGTGAAAAATCTTCAACAGATAGTGGCAATGATCAAGCATCTGCAAAAAAAGAAGCGATTCACTTAGATGAAGTAAGTAACGATTATCGTGAATACGCTTTATCTGAAGTAGATGAATTCGTGAAGGAAACTGAGAATTTTACCAATGCCATTAAAGATGGGAATCTTGATTTAGCAAAAAAATTGTATGCTCCAGCCCGTATGCATTATGAACGTTCGGAACCGATTGCTGAAGTATTTGGAGATTTGGATCCAAAGATTGACGCCCGTGAAGGGGATGTTCCAGAAAAGGAATGGACAGGATATCACCGAATTGAACAGGAATTGTGGGTGGATAAAACAACGAAAGGCTCTGTTAAGTATGCTGAGCAATTAATGAAGGATGCAACTTTACTTCGAGCAAAAGTGGAAACAGTTGAAGTTACACCAGATTTATTAATTACTGGCGCAGTTGATCTTTTAAATGAAGTATCTACATCAAAGGTAACAGGAGAAGAGGATCGATATTCTCATACGGATTTATATGATTTTGTGGCAAATGTCCAAGGAGCAGAAAAAATCTATCAATTATTAAAACCAGCGTTGAAGGAAAAGGACGAGCAATTATCAGCTGAAGTCCAAGCACAGTTTGATAAAGTCTTTCAATTATTGGATAAACAAAAGCAAGGCGATGGATATAAGCTTTATACAGATTTAACAAAGGATGAAGTGAAACAATTAAGTCAGGCAATTGATGCTTTAGCAGAACCACTTTCTCAAATTGGAATTGTAGTGGAGGAATCATAATTGAAAACGGAGTTCGATAACCATTCAGAACAATCGATGACCTATAAAACATATTCCAGAAGAGATATGTTAAAAATGGCTGGAGTTGGTGGAGTGGGTGTTATTCTTGGTGCATCAGGAATGGGCGGTATTCTTTCAGCTGCAGAGAATCATACATCTAAGATAAAAAATACGGGAATTGTTCCATTCTATGGAAAGTACCAGTCAGGAATTATAACGCCAGCACAAGATCATATCAATTGTGTTGCCATGGATATCACAACAAAGCAAAGGAGTGAGTTAGTTCAATTATTTCAGGATTGGACGAAAGCTTCAGCGTTTATGACGAAAGGAAAACCAGTTGGCGAGCTATCGACAAATGGGTTATTACCTCCTAAAGATACAGGAGAAGCAGCTGGATTAATCCCTTCTAACTTAACGATTACCTTTGGTGTAGGACCAAGCTTATTTATGAAAGAAGGGAAGGATCGTTTCGGTTTAAAGGGAAAGCAACCAAAAGAATTGGTGGATTTACCGAAGTTCCCACTTGATGCTTTAAAGGAAGAATGGACCGGCGGCGATTTATGTATCCAAGCCTGTGCAGATGATGCACAGATTGCTTTTCATGCCGTCAGAAATTTAGTGAGAATTGCGCGGGGAAAGGCCATTATTCGTTGGACACAGACAGGATTTCAGCGTTCCAAGCAGGCAGATCCCCAAAACTCAACACCCAGAAATCTTTTCGGATTTAAAGATGGAACCATCAATCCGAATTTGAACAATCAAAAGGAATTGGATCAGCATATTTGGATTCAACAGGGAGATGGCCCCGACTGGCTAGTTAACGGAAGTTATATGGTCATTAGAAGAATTCAAATGCATATTGAGGTTTGGGATCGTTCAACACTACAGGATCAAGAAGCTACCTTTGGCCGCTATCGAGATAGCGGAGCTTCACTTGGACAGGACAAAGAATTTGATCCCGTTGATTTACAGAAAAAGGACAAACAAGGAAATCATTATATTCCTGAAACAGCTCATGTTCGGCTTGCTCATGGCAATGGTAAAGAAATGATACTGCGAAGAGGCTACTCCTATGCTGATGGGCTGGATTTAACAACCGGCAGTTTTGATGCTGGACTTTTATTTATAGCCTTTCAAAGATCCCCAAGCAAGCAATTTATTCCGATTCAAGAGCGGCTTGCTAAAAATGATAAATTGAATGAATATACCGTACATCGCGGCAGTGCCATTTTTGCTTGCCTACCAGGAGCAAAATCGAATGGGTATATTGGAGAAGCCTTATTTGCTTAATAGTTTTTTGCTTGGAAAAGGGGAGATGAAATTGAATCCTTTAAAACGAAAATGGTTTGTTTTTGTTTTAATTCTTTTCATGTTATTGAATGGTTCCATGATATATGCTGCAAAGGTCAACGCAGAGGAGAACCATGATGAGTTATTTTTCTATATTGGGGATAGCTTGATGAAGGCGAAAGAGAGTGACTGGAGGACAGTGGAACAGAACCTTACTCTTTTTGAAAAAGAGTGGACTTCCATTAAAAAAACAGGAAAGTCAGCGACTTTTGTTGACAAACGATTAGATTCAGCCAAAAGCTCTTTAGCTGATAAGGATGTTAAAGCTGTGAATCAGGCGTTATCCTCTCTATCAACTGCTTTTGTTCAATATGATCAGGAGCAAAACCCAGTTGATAAGGAAAAGGAAAAAGAAAAGGTGAAATTACTTTTACCTAATTTAAAAGATTTGAAGAGTACGATTGAAAAAGAAAATTATGATAAGGCGATTACTTTGTATCGCCGGTTTAATAGCAAGTGGACATCAGCAGAAAAAATAGTACGGACAGAAAGCGTTGCTTCCTATGGAGAAATTGAAACATATATGGCGTTTATTCGTATTGCCATTACTGAAGAGCCAGCTGATCAAACAAAGGCTTTAAGCAATGTGGAAAAGCTTGACACGGCAATCAATGAATTCTTATCTGGAAAATCCGCTCAAAAAGTGAATGAAAAGCATTCTCTTCGTGATATATCTGATTTATTGAATAAGAGTCAAATGGCGATGGGGAAAAAGGAACTTGGTCAAGCAGGCGACTATTTAAATAAGCTATTAATGATTTGGCCAATCGTGGAAGGCGATGTTCAAACGAAGGATAGCAAACTTTATAGTGATATAGAAACAAAGGTGCCAACTGCTATCAGTCTTATTAATTCTCAAAATGGTGACATTCAAAAGGCTACAGAGATCGTGAAGGAATTGAATTCAAGGCTGACCCCATTATTGGAACAGGGCAATTATACAATCTGGGATGCTGCCCTCATTCTTTTACGCGAAGGATTGGAAGCATTGCTTGTTGTAGCGACCCTGATATCCTTTTTAAAGAAGACGGGTCACAGTCATCAGCAAAAATGGATATGGATGGGAGTTGGATTGGGCTTAGTGGCAAGTGCCATATTAGCCATTTTTATCAATCTTCTGTTTTCTCAGCTATCTGCCGCTTCAAGCAGGGAGTATATTGAAGGGATAACAGGTGTGATTGCTGTTGTGATGATGCTCACCATGGGGGCGTGGCTCCATAATAAGTCCAATGTTAAGAACTGGAACAACTATATCAATAAGCAAATCGGGCAGGCGATTGCAAAAGGAAGCTTGTTTTCCTTTGCTTTCATCAGTTTCTTATCCATTTTTAGAGAAGGGGCGGAAACGATTATTTTTTATGCAGGAATGGCAGCGAAAATTAGCATCAGCTCTTTATTTCTGGGGATTTCCCTTGCATCCGTAATTTTAGTGATTATTGGGTTTTTCATTATTCGTTATAGTGTGAGAATGCCGATTCGGTTATTCTTCTTAACTGCAACTATTTTAATTTATTGCCTTACCTTCAAAATACTAGGAATAAGTATACATGCTTTACAGATTGCCAATGTGGTATCGACCCACAGTTTATATCCTTTTCCGTTTATTGAGATAATTGGACTTTATCCGACGCTCGAAACATTTTTACCACAACTTGGTTTATTGTTTATTATTTTATTGATTAGCCTCATGATGAAAAGGAAAGAGAAGACAAATCAAGTAGCAGTCCCAGCAGGAAAATAGGGTGAAAATAAAAGGGAACGAAAAGCTTAAGCTTCGTTCCCTTTTGCACTTTTAAATTATTATTTATTTTTTCAAGGATAAGAGTTATAGAAAAATAGCTAAATAAATTAATCAAAGGCTGATTTCCAATCTAGTCAAAAAGGAATCAGCCATCTATTTATTATTCAGCTTTAGCAGCTTGAATTTGCAGATCGATTTTTACTTTATCGCCAACAAGTACTCCGCCAGTTTCAAGGGCTGCATTCCATGTAAGACCATAATCACTGCGTTTGATGGCTCCAACGGCACTGAAACCAACCTTTTCATTGCCCCATGGGTCTTTTCCCTGGCCTTCGAAGGTTACCGTAAAGGTTTCTTGCTTTGTTACTCCATGAAGGTTTAAGTTACCTGTAACGGCATATTCATCGTCATCTTTTCTTGTAATACTAGTTGCTGTAAAGGTTAATTTAGGATTATTTTCTACATCAAAGAAATCCCCAGAACGTAGATGATTGTCACGATCCTCATTGCGCGTATCAACGCTTGCAAGATCAACCGTAAATTCAATGTTGGCTGATGTTAAATCAGTTGGATCTGCATCAATGGCAGCATCAAATTGGTGAAAAGTCCCCTTTACATTGGCAATCATCATATGCTTAATTGAAAAGTCCACGCTGCTATGTGCTGGATCTACTGCCCATTTTGTTTTTGTCATAATAAAATCTCCTCCACTTTGTTTTTATTTTCTACTAATATCTCAATTTCAAGATAACTTAATTCAAGATAAATTATAGGTTAACACTATTGAGATGTCAATAAATAAATTTCAGTTTAAGGAGAAATAAAAATAAAGTGAAAATCAATTGGTTGATAAAAGGTTATCTTAGAGGAAAATGCAAGGGGAAAATTCTGAAGGGAGTATTTCTGTACTTTTGTTTTATGAAGAAAAAGTATGCCAGTCCGATTAAAAAGACTGGCGTTTCAATCCAATAATGAAGCTCATTTTAACATTTTCACTGTTATGGCAGGAGAAGTTATTGTACTAATACAGCCCTCAAGATCGCCTTGGTTAATGAGCCCAAGGTTTAAAGCAGATTTGATTTTGACATCATCTGGTTTCTTGACAACCTGTATTAAATCATTCATTTGCAGTTCTTCTAATTTTTTAATCGTTAACTCGTCATTATATTTTTCTGTCTTACGGATTTGTCTTTGCAGCTTGTAAGCGTTGACAGAAAGCTCTCCTTTTTGATTGGGACCTATCAAATGATCAAAGTAATGATGGAAAAATTCCTTTAATTGATTTAATTCAAATTCAATCTCTTTTTTCTTTTTACTCAATTCATAATATTGAATGAGCATATCTTCCGTAATGAGCAAATCTTCATTTGGTTTCAATCATACTCCCTCCACTTACTATGATAGTTCATCATATTTGCGGAGTAAGGGAAATATACCAATGAAGTGGACAAAATACATAGTTAGATGGAAAAAATTTTTTAATTTGTTGGTTTATCCCATTTGTTTTTTTTGCTACTTTTTTTGTCATCCGTATCTGTTTCTTTTTTCCCGAATTCGAAGCTGATTTCGTTTGCAATTTCATTTAAAGATTTTTCTGAAAATAAGGGCTTCTTCTTTTTAGTCATATGATTCTCCTATAAAAATTTTTAAAAGGGTATTATGTACAAATTGCCGATAAATAAACATAAAAATTTTTCATCGGAAGTATTTACAACTCTAACACATAGGAGTATGATAATCTTCAGTTTCATATTCATGTCGCTTAATCCGTTGGAACGGGGGATCCAAATTTGTGTATTTCAGTACACTTGGGGTGAATCCTAATTATTAGGTAGGGCTACTCTTTCAGTCCGAATCCGACAGCTAACTCCGTAAGCGTTTATAGAGGAAGGTGAAGCTGCGTGACAACATACACATTGTCCACAGGCTATTTACTGCGCCTTGTGGGCTTTTTTTGTTGAACAAATCTTTTTATTGATATCCACCTTATTGGTCTAGAATTGCATAGGGCAAGAAGGGAATATTAATATTAAAAAGTTTCGGGGTGCAATGATGTTTTCAAGCTTAAAAAGATTTTTAATAGGTCGGCCATTGAAATCAGAGGAATTAGGTGAGCAGAAGCTTAGCAAAACGAAAGCTTTAGCCATTCTTTCCTCTGATGCCTTATCATCCGTTGCTTATGGGCCAGAACAAATTTTAATTGTACTGGTGACAATAAGTGCAGCTGCCTTTTGGTATTCCATTCCAATTGCAGTAGCTGTATTAGTGCTACTTGTCGCATTAATATTGTCATATCGTCAAATTATTTATGCTTATCCTCATGGCGGAGGGGCATATGTCGTATCAAAAGAAAATTTAGGTAAAAATCCTGGGCTAATCGCAGGCGGGTCCTTGTTAGTAGATTATATTCTTACGGTAGCGGTTAGTGTGTCCGCCGGAACAGATGCCATTACATCGGCATTTCCCGTCTTGCATGAACATAATGTCCTTATAGCTTGTGTCCTTGTTACGTTTATTACGATATTAAATTTAAGAGGAATTACAGAGTCGGCCTCGATTTTGGCTTATCCAGTGTATCTGTTTGTTTTAGCTCTGTTTATACTCATTGGAGTAGGGCTATTTAAGATTATAACTGGTCAGGTTTCACCAGAGCTGCATTCACCAATTGGTACTCCAGTCGCGGGCATTTCATTATTTTTATTATTAAGAGCATTTGCTTCAGGTAGCTCAGCTTTAACGGGTGTTGAGGCGATATCGAATGCGATTCCCAATTTTAAAGAGCCTAGACCAAGAAATGCAGCGAGAACCTTGATGGCTATGGGACTTTTATTAGCGATGTTATTTACGGGCATTGTCTTTTTAGCCTATTATTATGGCATTGTCCCAAAAGAGACAGAAACGGTCGTTTCTCAAATTGCGGCAAATACCTTTGGAAGGAATTTCATGTATTTCTTTATCCAAGGAACAACGGCCATGATTTTGGTGCTTGCTGCTAATACTGGATACTCAGCTTTCCCGCAGCTTGCCTACAATCTTGCAAAGGATAAATACGTTGCGAGAATGTTCACAATGAGGGGGGACCGTTTAGGCTATTCGAATGGAATTATTTTTCTTGGAATTACTTCTATCCTTTTAATTATACTATTTAAAGGACAAACAGAACAATTGATTCCTTTGTATGCTGTTGGGGTATTTATTCCATTTACATTGTCTCAAACAGGTATGCTGGTTAAATGGATACGAGAAAAACCTGCAGGATGGGGATTGAAGCTAACCATTAATTTCGTAGGTGCCTTTATTAGCTTCTTAGTTATGATGACATTCTTTATAACTAAATTTGCTCAAGTGTGGCCGGTATTAATTTTTCTACCCATTCTTGTCTTTATTTTTCATAAAATCAAAAAGCATTATGATTCCGTTGGGGAACAGCTTAGAGTCTACAATCAGGAACCTGTACTTCCTGTAGAGGGAAATGTCATCATTGTTCCGGTTGCAGGAATCACGCATGTAGTCGAAAATACCTTGAATTATGCAAAGTCCTTATCCGTAGATCAAATTTTTGCTGTTTATGTTTCCTTTGATCGGGAAGATGAGAAAAGATTTGAGGAGAAATGGAAAAATTGGCAGCCTGATATTCGTTTAGTTACCTTACATTCTTATTATCGCAGTGTCATCCAGCCTTTAACCAAATTTATTGATACTGTCGAACACAAGGCAAGGGAATCTAATTATCGTGTAACCGTATTGATTCCGCAGTTTATTCCTAAAAAGAACTGGCACAATGTTCTTCATAATCAGTCCAGTATTTTAATTCGGACTTATCTTCTATATAAAAGGAATGTCATTGTTTCAACTGTTCCTTTTCATCTTAAAAAGTAATCTCAATCGAGAGCAACGTTCTTTCAACGATGCTCTCTTTTTATGACCTAATAATATTTATGTTACTTTAAAAAGAAATTTGTTCCTGATAATAACTTTTGAAGAAGATGAATCTTTTTCAGAATTTTGCGTTAAAAATATAGAATTTTAAAGTTTGATATTGTACGATGGAGACATTGTTCGACATAAAATTGATAATTCCATCAGCTTAGAGTATTTGGGATGGGTAGGAGAGTAATCAAATCATGCATGAAAAAAGAGGGATAAAATTCCAAATTGCCATAAGCTTATTGGTTATTTTGACCGTCATTAGCACGATTCTTGTTAGTTGGTTTACAGCAAGAAGTGCGCTTAAAGAAGCACTTGCTAAGGAGTATATGGATAGCAATTATGAATATGCAAAAAAGCTTTCTATAAGTACGACGGATTTGCTGGAGGATATGGAACAGAATCTGAATGCAGTTGGCCGAATTGCAGGCTTTCAGGAATTTACTAATAAAGATTTAGATAATTGGAAATTTGCCAATAGTGATTATTTCAATTCTATATTTATTACTGATCCTCATGGTGTCATTCAATTGATCAGCCCAATGCTTGTTCAATTTAACGGGAAGCAAGTAAGGGCCGGAATGAAGATACGATCCACCACTATCAAAAAAGCATTGAAAATCAAAAAACCATTCATTTCTCAGCCGTACAGGGCTACATCGGGTCAGCTGATTATCCTAATTTCGACTCCTATTTTTGATGAGCAGGGGAACTATAAGGGGATAATTGGTGGAACGATTTACTTGGAAAGTGAGAATATTCTCAAAAGGATATTAAATAATCATGTTTATGGGAATGGATCTTATGTATATGTAGTGGATCATAGCGGACGGATTATCTTTCATCCAAATCCAGAAAGAATTCATGAGCTTGTCTCTGATAATAAAGTGGTTCAACAATTAATGAAAGGAAAGAGCGGAGCTACCGAGGTTGTTTATTCGGATGGGAAAAAGTACTTTTCAGGCTATGCCATTGAAAAAAAGCTGGGACTGGGGATTGTGACGCAAACCCCTGTGGATGTTATAAAGGTTCCTTTACAGGATTTGCTAAAGAAAATGACAGCTCAACTACTCCCACTTTTATTAATTATCTTACTTGTTGCAGGATTTCTTGCTAATAATCTTTCAAGACCGCTTAATACGTTAGCAAAATATTCAGAGGATGCAATTAATCAAAAAAAAATGGTTTCGCTACAGGCACTTCATACGGATTCAAATATTTATGAGGTAAGACAGCTTTACCATCAATTTAAAAACCATATGGAAATTCTCAACAGTCAAATTCAACTAGATGGATTGACAGGAATAGCTAATCGAAAAACGTTTGATGTAGTGTTAGAGGACTGGAATGAACAGGGGATTAATTTCTCCATTATTTTTCTTGATATTGATCATTTTAAAAAGGTAAATGATCAGTATGGTCATTTAGTTGGAGATGAAGTATTAAAATACTTGGCGGTGATGATGAAAGATGTCTCAAGAGATGAGGATTTATGTTTTCGCTATGGTGGCGAGGAATTTGGAATATTAATAAGAGAGATGAATGAAAAGCAAGCCTTTCAGATTGCTGAACGGCTACGCCTGAGTGTAGCGGAAACACCGAGCCCAACAGGTAATGCGATTACTATTTCATTAGGAATATCTACGCGTCAGCGAGAAGATTTCCATCCAAAGGCGGTTATTGAAAAAGCCGATGCAGCTCTTTATGCATCAAAGGCGAATGGCAGAAATCAAACCACAATTTATCAAGATTCAATGAAAAATAAAGCCTTATAAGGATTAGGTAGGAGCCATCATGAATGATTCGTGATGGCCCAAGCTCAATAAAAAATATGAATTGAATTAAATAGGAATTCATAATTCTTTTATAAGTGCACGTCCTGCTTGTCTTCCTGTGAAGATACAACCACCTAAGAAGGTACCTTCTAGCGAACGATAGCCATGAACTCCTCCTCCTCCAAAACCTGAAACTTCACCAGCTGCAAAAAGACCTGGAATGGGATTTCTAGATGAATCCAGTACGTGACAAGATAAATCCGTTTGCAGTCCACCGAGCGTTTTTCGACTAACAATATTTAAACGAACAGCGATTAATGGACCATTATGGGGATCAAGGAATTTATGGGGTTTTGCTACTCTTATGAGTTTATCGCCAATATAGTTTCGTGCCCCACGCAAAGCCGTAATTTGAAGGTCTTTTGTAAATGTATTTTCTATTTCTCTATCTCTAGCTATGAGTAGTTGTTCCATTTCTTTTGCATCCAATAAATTTTCACCCGTTAATTTATTCATACCAGCAACAAGCTCAGAGAGGTTTGAAGCAATGACGAAATCTTCGCCCTTTTCCATAAAGGCTTTAACGGGTCCAGGTGGCCCTGGTAAGATCCGGGATAGGACCTTTTTGATGCTTTTTCCTGTAATATCAGGGTTTTGTTCACTGCCGGAAAGGGCAAATTCTTTTTCAATGACTTTTTGCGTTAAAATAAACCAAGAGTATTCATACCCTGTATCTTGAATGGCTTTAAGAGTACCCAATGTATCAAATCCAGGGAAATTAGGTGTTGGAAAGCGCTTACCTTTTGCGTCTATCCAAAGGGAGGTAGGTCCGGGAAGAATACGAATTCCATGCATGGGCCAGATTGGGTCCCAGTTTTTAATTCCTTCCGTGTAGTGCCACATGCGATCACGATTGACAATTCTTCCTCCTGCTCTTTCTGTAATCGCAAGCATTCTGCCATCAACATGGGCAGGAACACCAGAAATCATATTTCTTGGGGGCCTCCCGAGCCTTTCGGGCCAATTCTGTCGAATTAATTCATGATTTCCACCAATTCCACCGCTTGTAACCAATACGGCATGAGAGTAAAATTCAAATTCTCCACTAACCTCACGTGTACTTGCTTCACCACGTGCTGCAGAGCTAGGAACAAGCGTAGCCCCTCTAACCCCGACAACGGCTCTATTTTCCGTTATTAATTCATCCACACGATGACGTGGGCGATAATCTACTAAGCCGTGCGATCTCGCTTTTTGGACTTTACTCTCAAATGGCCTAACTAAACCGGGACCTGTTCCCCAAACAATATGAAATCGTGGAACGGAATTTCCATGTCCATCAGCAAGATACCCACCTCTCTCCGCCCATCCGACAATTGGGAAAAAGCGGATGCCTTGTTTAGCTAGCCACTTTCTTTTCTCCCCAGCAGCAAAATCAATATAAGCTTCAGCCCATTTTAATCCCCAATAATCCTCATCTTCTTCACGATCAAAGCCAGCAGTTCCAAGCCAATCCTGCCATGCTAGATCACGTGAATCTTTAATTCCAAGCCGCCTTTGTTCAGGAGAATCAACGAGAAATAATCCCCCAAAAGACCACCAAGCTTGTCCACCAAGGGATGACTCAGGCTCTTGATCAAGCAATAACACCTTTTTCCTCGCTGCTGCAAGTTCTGTTGTTGCCACCAATCCTGCAAGTCCAGCCCCAACTACAATCACATCAAATTTCATGCAAGCATCCTCCTCATACAAAAAATCTAGCTATTAATCATTTAAATGTCATTTCAGTATATGATTCTGCTGAACCATTCATGAAATCTTCTTCTTTATATTATTTTCGCAATATTTAAATTTATTTAATTATATAGGAATGTTAAAAATCGTGTAAAGTGTCTTTTAGAACGAAGCGAGATGAGAATGAGGTTAAAGGGAAATATATAGGAATAAAATTTTCGTTCAGTGTGTAACGATTATCACTGCAGGATTCCTGTTAATTTTTTATAGTTAAAATGAGGGAGGTGAATGTAGATGAAAGTAAGTTATCCGATTAAAGATTCAGCTGTTGATATTAAAATGATTAAAGAGGCCCTAAAACCATTTGGTGGACGCTGCGCTAAAATAATCGAAGGAACACTTGAATATCAAGTAAAAGAAGAGAATGAAAATGCTGCACTTGAAAATTTAAAGGAAAAGGGAATTATTGAGTAAAAGTCAGGTTGTTGACCTGACTTTTGCTTTTCTTACAGGATTCGAAGAATTAGTGAGCATAATTATGCTGTGAATATGCTTAAAAGACCAATCTTTAATAATAATTGAGCTAAAAGGTTAATGGCAGCTTATACAACAACATCGACTTGAATTTCTGTTTAGGTAACCGTAATGGCATGAGAGCCACGAATAAATAATCCTTGAATTTCAGTTGTTTCATTTAGAGTGTTTTAGATTAAAGGAATAACTGTGTTAAAGAAAAAACTACAGGAAATATTGTTATTTTGAAATAATTTATATTTTGAAATAGCAAGATTTTAAAACGATGGGCAAAGTAGCAAGTTGAAGAATTTTCCTAATTTTATTAAAATTGTTACCGCTTTCATATTGTCAATTCAAAAGTTTGATGGTATGCTATTTTATAAAAGATATATGGATCACATGTAACTGATACGATCAGGCATGGTGGTAAAATTGAAGGTTATTAGAGCCTTTCATTATACCCCCATGCCTTTTTTGATTATTTTCTTATAAACCTCCTTCACTTTTCTGAGTAAAACTTTTTTTAAAACTTACAAATAATATGAAGAAATTTAACAAATAATTCAAATAATAGAAAGTAGGTCCATGATGTTTATTTGGGTTTAGAATTTAACCATAGCAATAATTTAGGAGTGATAAAAATGGTTTTTCACATCTTTAAAAAACCAAAATTAGAGGTATATGCACCATTCGAGGGAGAAATAATTCCACTCGAAGAGGTTCCAGATCCTGTATTTAGTCAAAAAATGATGGGGAAAGGAATTGCGATGATTCCAAAAAATGGGCAAATTTTTGCGCCAGTAGAAGGGAAAATTATTCAGGTCGCAATTACAAAGCATGCAGTTGGCATTCTTGCAAATGACGGCTCTGAAATTCTAATTCATATTGGTTTAGAGACGGTGAATTTAAAAGGAGAAGGCTTTCATGTAAAGGTTCAAGAGGGAGAAAGGGTAACAGTAGGGCAGCTTTTGATGGAAGTGGATTTGGAATATATTCAAACGCATGCCAAAAGCATCATTACCCCAATCGTCATCACGAATAGCGTGGATAGTGGTAAAAAATATGTTGCGACGGATGAAAAGAGAGGTTTAGTGGGTAAGACAGTAATTTTGACAGCTTCCGGTAAGTAACAGTGCTTGGTAATTCCATGGAGGTTGTTATTTAGAATAATTGATAATCTATCAAATAAATAATTGAAAGGGGGGATGCAATTGAATTAAAAGATGAAAAAGGATAATCCGGTTTGTCTGTTCGTGGAATTAGCTTTTAGGAAAGTTAAAGGATGTATAGTGTCTTTTTGGTTCACTGGTCTTATATTTCATATCTGTTTTAAGATGGCTTACTTCCTAACACGAAAACTTCTTAGTCAAAAGCAATCGTTCCTTCGTTATGAACTGAATATGCATGTTTGAATTTTTACATTTTTTAATGGGAGGAATTACCATGAAAAAGTATTTCCAAAGATTAGGCCGTTCTTTGATGCTTCCGGTAGCAGTATTACCAGCAGCAGCTATCCTGCTCGGTATTGGTTATTGGATTGACACAGGTTTGGGGGCTGGAAATCCACTTGCTGCTTTCTTAACCAAAGCTGGTGGCTCATTAATAGATAATATTCCAATTCTCTTTGCTGTTGGTGTAGCGTTAGGAATGGCAAAAGATAAAGATGGATCCTCTGCACTAAGCGGATTAGTTGCCTATTTAGTTATTACAACTTTGCTATCAACTGCTACAGTTGCGATGTTTCAAGGAATTGATCCAACAAAGGTTGACCCTGCATTTGGGAAAATCGGTAATGCCTTTGTAGGGATGCTTTCCGGTTTAGTGGCAGCTTCGATGTACAATCGATTTAGCCATGTTCAATTACCGGATGCATTTGCTTTTTTTAGTGGAAAACGTCTTGTTCCAATTATGTCAGCTGTCTCTATGATCGTAGTATCTGCCATTCTTTATTTCTTATGGCCAGTGCTTTATACTGGATTAGTATCTTTTGGGGAAGGCATCAGTAAATTAGGTGCTGCAGGTGCAGGTTTGTATGGTTTCTTCAACCGACTATTAATTCCAACTGGATTGCACCACGCATTAAACTCAGTATTCTGGTTTGACGTAGCTGGCATCAATGATATTGGTAATTTCTGGTCAGGTAAAGGGGTTAAAGGAACCACTGGTATGTATCAAGCTGGCTTCTTCCCAGTTATGATGTTTGGTTTACCAGCAGCTTGTCTTGCTATGTATCATACGGCAAAGGATAAGAATAAAAAACAAGTGGCATCCTTAATGCTTGCAGCTGGTTTTGCAGCGTTCTTAACTGGGGTAACTGAACCAATTGAATTTTCTTTCATGTTCGTAGCTCCTATGCTTTATGTTGTTCATGCTGTTTTAACAGGTATCTCTTTAGCAGTTGCTGCTTTTTTCCACTGGACAGCAGGATTCGGTTTTAGCGCTGGTTTTATTGACTTCTTCTTGAGTTCAAGACTTCCTTTAGCGAATATGCCTTATATGCTAATCGTTCAAGGTTTAGTATTTGCGGTTATTTACTACTTCGTATTCCGTTTCTTAATTACGAAATTTAACTTAATGACCCCTGGTCGAGAAGATGATGAGGCAGATACGGATGGAGAAGCTGCAAATGTAAGTATGGATAAAAGTGGAAAATTTGCAAACTTGGCAGCACAAATTTATGCTGGCCTTGGCGGAGATGCCAATGTTACCTCTGTTGACAACTGTATTACTCGTTTGCGGATTGAGGTAAAAGATATGAATGCTGTTGACCAAAATAAGATTAAGGCTACTGGTGTTCCTGGTATCAATATTGTGGGACCAACAAGCATTCAAGTCATTGTTGGAACGCAAGTTCAATTTGTCGCAGATGAAATAGAGAAAATCCGTAAAAAATAATCAAATTTAACGGTAAAAAACACAATGTTTATCATCATGAATAAACATTGTGTTTTTTTTCATACCATGGTTTTAATATTTTCTTTTTTTAATTTCCAGCTTACTTTGCCTATTGCTATTGCCCAAAGACCGATAATCACGAAATAGGTGAAGATGGTAACGGAAGGGGAAACATCCAATAAACTGAGCAATGTTCGGATATTTGTGAAGATAATAATTCCTCCTACTAAGGTTCCAAGAAGATTTGTAGGAATAATTTTGACTAGCCATGCGGCAATTGGGGCAGCAATCAATCCACCAATCATTAAAGCAAAGACCCACTGAAGATTAATTTGCGTCCATCCTAATGTTAAAAGAAAACCTAAAGTAGAGGACACAGCGATAGCAAATTCACTCGTATCAACGGAACCAATGACTTTTCTTGGTTCCATTTCATTATTGGTTAACAGAACCGGTGTTGCAATAGGGCCCCATCCACCACCTCCCGTCGCATCAAAGAAGCCAGCAATAAAGCCAAGGGGGAGAAAAGCTTTTTTTGACATTTTTTTCTTTATTTTCATTGTAGGATTAAATTTGAATAGAAAACGGTAGATGACATAAAACCCTAATAATAATAGAAAAAAAGAGACATATGGTTTAATTATATCTCCTGGAATGCTTCCTATAAAGCATGCACCAAGAAAGGCACCAATCGAACCGGGTATGATTAATCGGTAGACGACTTGTTTATCCACATTTCCAAAGCGAATGTGGGAGACTCCTGATGCAGCAGTTGTGATTACTTCTGCCATATGAACTGATGCAGAAGCTACCGCTGGGGCAATTCCAAATAATAGTAATAATGAGGTAGATGTTACCCCATAGGCCATGCCTAAAGAACCGTCTACTAATTGTGCTGCTAATCCGATTAGAGCAAGAACAATTAATCTTTTCATGGGAAAAAACACTCCTTTTCAACCAATTTCTGAGTAGATTAGAAAATAGAAAAGTCCTAATACGTGGCTTATCGTGGACCACTAATCTAATCAAGTTTCTAACTTACAATATGAAATAGCCAAAAATTGGGTTCTTTAACTAGATAAAAATGGGCAAATGTTGAAATGTTCTTTTGGTGGGAATGTATATAAAACGCTGCTTTTTTGGAATATCATTTTAATCTTTTGTCGAAGCCATCTGATTTAGACTTGATTGCAGTGAAATTATTTTAGTTGTCCGAATAGGCTCTTCATTCGGATTTAATGGTCTTGTAATTTATTCAAAAAGAAGCGAGAACCAGATTATTCGCAAAAAAAACATTTACTCGCGAAAATGAGGTATCTATTCTTTCCTTCGATCCGGCTTCCATTTCCTTTTAATTCCTAAAAACTTTCTGAATAGACATTTGATTCCTTCATAAATGCCTTTCAATTCATACATGGATGTCTGAATGAGCCACTAATTTATATATTCTAATAGCAAAAAAAATGAAAAGGGTCTTTAAAAAAATAAAAGACCTATTCCAATCTTGGAACAGATCTTTTGAATAAAATTCTTAAACCACTATTTCAAAAACATTTTAATTTTCTTCAAACCATTTTTTACATTTGGATATCTAAATGGAATATCAAATAAGGTGGTTTGTTTTAATACGCTTTTTCTATGGGAAAAGGTGTCAAAGCTTCCCTTTCCATGATATGCGCCTATTCCACTGTTTCCAACACCTCCAAAAGGTAAATAGGGTGAGGCAAAATGATATACGGTGTCATTAATACAGCCTCCACCGAAGGAAACATCATTCAATACTTTCTGTTGGATGTCAGCATTCTCAGAGAAAAGATAAAGAGACAACGGATGGGGATGATGATGGATTCCTTCTAGCATAAAAGATAAATCCTGGTACTCCAGTACAGGGAGTATCGGTCCAAATATTTCATCCTCCATGATGGCATCCTGCCAGGTTATATTGGTAAGAACGGTTGGCTCAATCGTTAATGTTTCATATTTTGTCCTTCCGCCAACAATTATTTCTCCATCATGCAAGAAAGAAGACAGACGATTGAAATGTTTTTCGCTTACAATGCGGGTAAAAGCATCATTTTCTAGCGGATCCACTCCATATAGCTCTTTAATGGCATCCTTCAAATGATGGAAAAACTCCTCTTTAATATCTTGATGGAGGTATAAATAATCAGGTGCAATGCAGGTTTGACCAGCATTTGTGAATTTTCCCCAGGCAATTCGTTTGGAGGCGAGTTTAATATTAGCATCCTTATGCACGATGCAAGGACTTTTCCCACCTAATTCAAGTGTTACAGGTGTTAAATTTTTTGCCGCTGCTTCCATTATGGTTTTTCCAACCGGAACACTTCCTGTGAAAAAGATATAATCCACTTTTTCCTGTAGAAGAGCTTGACTAGTCTCCACACCACCCAATACGACAGCAATATATTCCTCAGAATAGGTTTCATGAATAAGGCGAGCTAAAATCTCAGATGTTCGCGGAGTAAGTTCAGATGGTTTGATTATCGCGCAATTGCCTGCAGAAATTGCCCCAATCAAAGGAGCAATCGCTAATTGAAAAGGATAGTTCCACGGTGCAATAATTAAAGACACTCCATATGGTTCTGAATAGATATAACCAGAAGAACCAATGTGAGTCATCGGTGTTTTCGCTTTTTTCGGCTTCATCCATGCACGAATGTGACTTAGAGTAAAACGAATTTCTTCGAGAACGACACCAATCTCAGTTGAATAAGCATCAAATTCGGATTTATTTAAATCAGATTTTAAGGAAGCCAAAAGATCCTCTTCATGATCTTTAATCATTGTCCTTAAGCGCTGCAATGCATCAATACGAAAGGATATATTCTTTGTTGTATTAGTACGAAAAAAATGTCTTTGCTTTTTAACTAGATTCTGATAATTAACCATTTGATCCCTCCTTTTTGATTGTAATTTTGCTATTTTATTGACTATATACAATTAGAGGTTGCTAGGTGATAAAAAATAGATACTATCCTAAAAAACAGGCATTTTATACTGAATGAGATGATTTTTTAGGGGGAATCAAGCATTTATTTATTGAATCTTCACCTGCTTTTCACTGTCATTTTTGTGTTGCTTAAAAAAAAGGACCATCGCAGGGATTACATCTTTGAAATTAGGACAAGTGATTCCGGAACCTTTTAAATCCTTTTGAGTCTGGCTGCAATCGTACTCGGCCATGCATGTGAAATAATCAAGTGCTTCCTTTTCAACTCTTAACCATTTTCGAATAGCAGAAAAAGAAAGAAACCATTTTGCCAGTCCAAGTGGTATGACTCCAAACGGCTCTCTTCCAAGATACTCCTTCATCAGCATATGGTAAACCTCTTTGCATCGATATGGATTCGGATCAGTAAGCTGATAGGTTTTTCCTATTCCAATATCTGCATGTCCAAGATAAATCGTTGCTGCAAAAATGTAATCAACCGGGACAAAATTTCCTTCAGCCTTTCCTGCGCCTAAATAAGGGATAATAGGCAAAAACTTAAGCTTATCAAAAAAATTCAAAATAAAATAGAGGCCATCAAATTTAATCGTATCACCCGTTTGCGAATTCCCAACAACTATGCCAGGTCGGATAATGGTGGTAGGAACCTTGCTTATGATTTGACGAACTAAAACTTCCGCTTCAAATTTTGTTCTTTCATAATAGTTTTTAAAACTTTGGTGCTTATCTAACTCTGATTCTAATATTCTCCCTTCTCGAGTGCCGGCAATATATGAGGTGCTAAAATATACATAGCGTTGAACATTATGTAAGGTTAGAAGCCAATCGTTGACATTTTTAGTTCCATTTATGTTTACCTTAATTGCCAACTCCTCTGGTACGGCGAGATCATAAATAGCTGCAAGATGAAAGACATGAGTAATTTCCCCTTTTAATTCATCAAGTATCGCAGCATCCATTCCTAAATCAGGGAGGGTTATATCTCCTGGGATAATAGTAAATTGCTCTAACAACAGACTTTCATCTAATGCAATTTTTCTTAGTGTCTCTTCTGCCTTTTGCAAAAATTGAGGCTGCACCAGTAAATAAAATTGATTGATTTCATCCTTTTCTGTCATAATTTTTTTAATTAAAGAAGTAGCAATAAATCCCGGAAAACCGGTAAAGAAATAAGTATTGGCCATGTGCTAACGACTCCTTGAATCAATGTATTGGAATAAAGGTAAAAGACCATCTATTCCATATATATGTAATCATTCTATGATAGTCAAGAGAAATATTTGTATTTTTTGTAAAATTAAGAAAATAATTAGTGAATTGCAAATATATGAAACCTCTTTAATGAATAATCATATATAAGGGAAAAAGGATTCTAAATTTACGATACGAGGAGTGGAATAGATGAATGAAAAAGGTTGTATTAAATGTGGAAGTAAAGATGCCAGAACAAAGGAGGTTGCGATGACGGGAACAGGGTTATCGAAAATGTTTGATCTTCAGAATAATCATTTTACAGTGGTATATTGCCGGAATTGTGGGTACTCAGAGTTTTATATGAAAAATTCAAGCAATACATCTAATCTATTGGATTTATTTTTTGGAGGATGAGAGATGGGTTCATGACATTCATTATGCTATAAGGAGTTTAATAAAATCAGAGAGCGAGGAAGCGGAAATCCTTACTCCACGTTTCTTATGGTTTTGGTTTCGGGCGAAACTTTCGTATGATTTCTTCTCTCTCAATCGATAAGGAGAAATCATCATCAATATGATGACAAAGGAAAAAAGGAAGGCTACTGCGATTATGTGATTTTAGACAAAAAAACCCAAAACGATTATTTTGGGAAAGGATTCTGCTAAGTGCAAAAGTATTAATTTTTTTGAAGGAACTAACGAATCTTCAAATTATATAAATTCATTCTATTTCTTATCAATCGGACTATGTTCTGATGTGTGACTCATCTATGATGGAATCGCCCTTCTATTGATCACCAAAGGATTGATGATGATAAAACTTTTAGAAAGGGAAGGAGAATTAAGAACTGTTTTAGGAAGATAAACTAGAATATTAATTGATAAGCAATTGATATTTATAGATTAGACAATCGAGTTCTTGGCTCATTTGAATAGTTTTTTCATTATTTAAGCCGTGTTTTAGACCAAATTCAATCATATTTTTCCTTAATATAGCAATTTTTTCTTCTAGTTGTTGGATGGTTGTAACAAGAAATGTTTGCATGTATAGTTCACCCTTTAATAAAAAAGTAGGTAAAACTATTATAATTGGAAAAAACTTAATTTTTTCGGAGAAATATTACAATTTATTGAACGTTTTCAAGGTGTATAGAAGGATAAGAAATCGATAGTTGCTTTTCCTGTAAATGAGCGGAAATCCATCTATTCTCCTTGTTTAGTAAATTGTGTATTTGCCGAGACGAAAAAAAGTAATCCGATTGTGTATAAATGGTGTGGCGTAAATTGTGATAGTGGTACTCTTGTAAATACAGCAGATAAACCTAAACATTAAAAATTAAGGTTTGAACTCTTGAAGAAATTCTATGGTTCTCCAATTCCCATTGCTAATAATAATAGATAAGCGCAACACAAAACAAATCCGTTTGCGATAAAGCCAATTATGCCGATGCTACGTATACTACGTCGTTTTGACATAATCGAGGAAATAATAGCAAGTAAAATGCCAATAATTGAGAAGATGCTATAAATGGTGACAACGAAATCAATATCAACATTTGGTCCTCTTTGTACATAGAACATAATGATACTGATTATCACAAGTACTATAGATGTAATACCTAAAATATATCCTACTTTCTCTTTATTTAAAAACATAATAATCTCCACCCCTGTTGTTCAATTAATATTCAATATATCCTAAAATTTCCCATATAACAAGTGGTTTTAAAGTAAAACATATTCCATTATCAATCAAAATGAAGACCTGAATGATGTTCAAGTAAATTTTTCAGTTTTGCCTCTGTTGTTGTGCCATCAACGGGTGTGTAAATACTGCATCTAAGGTCATTGTTTCCATGTACCTGCATAGAAGTAAGGTCAAATACCATTTTTCCAGCCTTTGCGTGGCGAAATTCGATGAGGATTTCAGGTGCTGAGCTCACTTCACTTTCCTCCCACAGTTTATGAAACTCTGGGTACTTTATCCCCATATTTTCGATAAATTGAAAGTACCATTTATCAGCGACGTATTGACCATAATAGGTACGAAAAATCGCGATAAAGCCCTTGACGAAATGCTCCCAATTTACGGCTAAGCTCTTAAATTCCTTGCGAGAAAATAATAAATATATGAGATTTCTTTGTTCCTTTGGGATGAGTTCAAAATCCAAAAAAACATGGGCTGACGCTTGGTTCCAGCCAACAATATGACAATGCCGATCCGTTATGATGGTTGGGCAATATTGGAGTTCCTGAAGAATTTTATTTAATGATGGGCTTATGGTAGTTTCTGTTTCCGAAGCGAAGGAGAATTTATTCCCTTCATCGAAGGCTAATGCAGTAAGATAAGCCTTTTCATCTTTGGTTAATTGCAAGGCTTCTGAAATAGCATCTAATACGGAAATGGAGACTTTGATATCTCTCCCCTGCTCAAGCCATGTATACCAAGTCGTACTCACTCCAGCTAGTTGGGCAACCTCTTCTCTGCGAAGTCCAGGTGTTCTTCTTCGAATGCCTTCTGGTAATCCCACCATATGTGGCTGAATTTTGGAACGCTTTAATTTTAAAAAATCTGATAATGCCTGAAGCCTTGTTTCAGGATTCATGGTCAGCACCTCCTTATCATAGTACTCATTATACTAGGATAAACAACAACTTGTAATAGGATAACTAAGAGATAAAATAGAAATTAGAAAAAATTTGGAGGGGTTTGAATGAAGAGAGTCGTCATAACTGGAATGGGGGTTATTTCACCTCTGGGAAATGATATTGATACATTTTGGAACCATTTAGTTGAAGGAAAATCAGGGATAACAGCCATTGATACCTTTGATGTTCATGATATGAAAACGAAAATAGCTGGTCTTGTTCGTGATTTTGATCCTGAAGAGCGACTTGGAACTAAGGAAGCTAGGCGATTGGATCGTTTTAGTCAGTTTGCCTTAGCAGCAGCTGAAGAAGCTTTGAACCATGCCCAAATTGAATTAAATAAAATAGATCTGGAAAGATTCGGAGTCTATGTGGGTTCTGGAATAGGTGGAATACAGACATTGATTGAAAATGTTTATACATTAGAACAACGTGGACCTGGTAGAGTCAGTCCGAGTTTAGTTCCCATGATGATTACAAACGCGGCAGCTGCTCAAATCAGTATCAAATATGGTGCCCTTGGTCCATCGCTTTCTCCTGTGACAGCTTGTTCTATTGGAAATACAGCAATTGGCGAAGCATTTCATACAATCCGCAATGATGATGCAGATATTATGATTGCAGGCGGTTCTGAAGCGGCTGTAACCAGAATATCTTTAGCGAGCTTTGGAAATGTCAAAGCGATTTCAACAAGAAATGAGAATCCAACTGCAGCTAGTAGGCCATTTGATGAAAGTCGGGATGGCTTTGTTATGAGTGAAGGAGCAGGAATTCTCGTGTTAGAATCACTTGAACATGCTATTAAAAGAAATGCACCTATTTATGCTGAGGTAATTGGATATGGAGCCAGCTCTGATGCTTATAATATGGTGGCTTCTCATCCAGAAGGAAGAGGGGCTTTGACAGCGATGAAAAAGGCATTAGCAAAGGCAGCTTTATCTACAGATGAGATAGATGTCATTAGTGCACATGCAACAAGTACTGGGGTTGGGGATATCTCAGAAACTTTAGCAATCAAGCAGTTATTTGGAGAAAGAGCCTATCAAATCCCCATTACCGCCAACAAATCAATGCTTGGCCATATGCTTGGCGCTGCAGGTGGAGTAGAAGCTATTGCGCTTGTTAAGAGTTTAGAAACAGGAGTTATTCCACCAACTATTAATTTAGAGAAACCTGATTCAGAGTGTGACTTAGATTATGTGTCAGATGGGGCACGTAAGACAACATTAAATATTGGCCTATCCAATTCCTTTGGCTTTGGAGGGCATAATTCAGCTATTGTGTTGAAAAAGTATATATAAATGAAAGAAATTCTCAAAAAAACAGATCTCTATTTTCATACAACGAAACTACTATTTTCGGTTTAATTACGAAAATATTCTCTGCATGGGAAATATATTAATTTAATAGAAAACGAATGAGTAAAATGTTCATCCTGACTTTTATGGTACAACTACCTTGTTAAGGGAATGGACGATGAGTTTTCTGAGGAGAAGATGGATATCGGAAGCTATGCTTTCATATAGTTTATGGGTAATCATACTTAATGGAATTAAACAAAAATCCTTTACTTCTACAAATCATTCCACTATTATAAATATAAATTAAATAACATTTTATCTACTAGGGGTGCCTATATTATTAGGCTGAGAGAAAAACGCTAAGTTTTTTAACCCTTTGGACCTGATCTGGACAATACCAGCGTAGGAAAGTAGCCAAGTGGGAATCACTTATTTTTGACTATTTAATGCCAGGTCCTTATTGGATCTGGCATTTTTGCGTTTTAAGGAGTATCTCACTTTTTATGAAAAGAAATTGGAGGGAATGAAGAGATGGAGAGAGAAGATTTAGGATCTATTGTGCAAAGGGTGCGAGAACTCAAGCCGCTTGTCCATAATATTACCAATGTGGTCGTTACAAATTTTACTGCAAATGGGTTACTTTCCCTTGGGGCTTCTCCTGTTATGGCTTATGCTCCAGAAGAAGCAGCGGATATGGCGAAAATAGCTAGTTCAGTAGTTTTGAATATTGGGACGCTCAATCGAGAGGTGGTTAACTCTATGATTCTCGCAGGAAAGGCAGCAAAAGAGTGCGGGATTCCGGTGATCTTAGATCCAGTTGGGGCTGGTGCCACTTCTTTTCGGACCGAGATGGCAAGAAAAATAATAAGTGAAGTGAAACTAACCATCTTACGAGGAAATGCTGCAGAGATTGCTCACGTTTATGGAGAAAATTGGGAGATCAAGGGTGTGGATGCCGGAGAACAAAAGGGAGATATTGTTGGATTGGCTAAGGCGACAGCACGAAGCTTGAAAACAACTGTCGTTATAACAGGAAAAGAGGATGTGATAACAGATGGAGAAACGACCTATCTAGTGACTAATGGACATCCGCTTTTAACAAAAGTGACAGGAACGGGATGCCTCTTAAGCTCTGTTATTGGGGCGTTTTCTGGAGTCGAGAAGGATTCCATATTAGCTGCCTTATCGGCACTAGTTTTCTATGGAATTGCTGCTGAAAAGGCTGCAGAAAAGATTGCAAATCAGGGACCAGGGAGCTTTCAAATTGAATTTATTAACCAACTGGCACTTGTTTCTCCTGAAGATGTGGAGCAATTTGGTTCATATAAAAGGATTTAATTAGTGGAAAGGGCGAGCGGATAATGAGGAAAGCATTAACAATAGCAGGATCAGATAGCGGAGGCGGTGCAGGGATTCAAGCCGATTTAAAAACTTTTCAAGAGCTGGAGGTGTATGGGATGAGTACTATTACTGCTGTAACGGCCCAAAACACCTTAGGGGTTCAAGCCGTTTATCCGTTAAGCCATGAAGCTGTCAATCAGCAAATAGAATCTATTGGAGAGGACATGGGAACAGATGCCTTAAAAACAGGAATGCTCTTTAATGCAGAGATCATTCAAGCCGTTTCAAATAAAATAGAGCAATATCATTGGGAGAAAGTGGTGGTCGACCCGGTCATGATCGCAAAAGGAGGGGCATCGCTCCTGCAACGAGAAGCAGTGACGGCATTAAAGCAATATTTGTTGCCACTTGCATACGTAATTACTCCTAACATTCCAGAGGCAGAGGTTTTAACGAATATGTCGATCCATACATATGAAGAAAAATTAACTGCGGCAAAAAAACTGCATGCTTTGGGAGCAAAAAATGTCGTGATAAAAGGTGGTCATGAAGAAAATCAAGAGAAAGCGGAGGACCTATTGTTTGATGGGCAAGATGTCATGACATTTACGAGTAAAAGAATGCGAACCAAAAATACCCATGGCACAGGTTGTACCTTTTCAGCAGCGATTACGGCAGAGTTAGCCAAAGGGGCAAACGTTCATAAAGCAGTGGCAACAGCGAAGGACTTTATACAAGCAGCCATTGAGGATCAGCTGTTTATTGGTCAGGGGCATGGTCCAACGAATCATTGGGCTTACCGAAAAAAGCAGCATCATCAAAGGGTGGTAATGAATCATGAGGTTAAATGATGAGTTTGAGCTAAGAGAGGCATTAAAGGTTTATTTGATATTAGGAAGTCCTAATTGTAAGCATCGTCCTGCAGAGGTTTTAAAGGCGGCGATTGAAGGAGGAATTACCTTTTTCCAATACAGGGAAAAAGGAATTGGAGCTTTCACGGGAAGTAAAAAATACCAGCTTGCAAAAGAGCTACAGCAAATCTGTCGAGAACACCATATTCCATTTATTGTGAATGATGATATTGAATTGGCGATAGCACTTGGTGCAGACGGGGTTCATATCGGGCAAGAGGATGAATCCATTGAGTCTGTAAGAAAGAGGGTTGGTAATAAAATCATTGGCGTATCTGTTCATAGCTTTGAAGAAGCCATCAAGGCAATCGAAGGGGGAGCTGATTATTTTGGAATGGGACCGATTTTTCCAACTAAAACGAAGGCGGATGCAAAGACTCCAAAGGGAACCACTTTAATTGAGCAATTTCGCAATTGGGGAATAACGATTCCAATTGTGGGAATTGGTGGAATTACGGAAAATAATGCAGGGGCTGTAATAAAGGCAGGGGCTGATGGGGTTTCTGTCATCACGGCCATTAGCGAGGCCCATTCTCCAAAGGAAGTGGCTAAAGCTATAAGGAAAAACGTCGAAGCCGATTTATGATTTTAGAGATTTGAAAATTTAAATATGAGCACTGGGGGAGCCAGGGGAAAACTTGGCTGAGAATAGTTCATTTAGATCTTAAACCCTTGCACCTGATCTGGTTCGTACCAGCGTAGGAAAGTGAATTTATCCGATTCATTTTATCATGTCGATTGGTCATGCATGTTAATCAGGTCATCCCTTCAGTGCGAGTAAAGCAATGGGGATTTTTTTATGAGGAAAACTTACAAAATGACAGTAACCGCAATGTTCATTGCTATAGGTACATTGTCAAGTAATCTCTTTTATATACCGATTGGATTTACAAAAGTATTTCCAGTTCAGCATTTTATCAATGTATTGTCAGCCGTTTTATTAGGACCTTATTATGCGGTGAGCCAAGCCTTATGTATCTCAATTTTGAGAAATCTGATGGGGACGGGTTCTATTTTTGCTTTTCCAGGAAGTATGGTTGGGGCATTGCTTGCGTCCCTTTTATATAAGAGAACCCAAAAACTGTTTATGGCGTTTTGTGGTGAGGTATTTGGAACAGGAATTCTTGGGGCCATGCTTTCTTATCCCATTTCTGTTTTATTACTTGGTCAAAAAGCAGCTTTATTTGGCTTTATTCCGTTATTTATTTTTAGTTCGATTGTTGGTGCTTTTTTGGGAGCGATGATTCTTTCCATCTTTGTAAAGAAAAAGGTAGCCATTTTTCAGCCAAAAGGAAAACCCGTGAAATGACGAATTGAAAGGAGTATGAATCATGCAGCAGGAGAAATTAATCAATCAATTAGAGGTGATTTTGAAGGCTGAATCCATTTCGGATGAGGCTTTTAATCAAGTGGCATTACATATATTTGCTTATCAGTATTCCAACAATCTTCCCTTTCGAAAATTTTGTGTTCAAAAAGGAAAAACCATTAGAACAGTGAAATCGTGGAAGGACATTCCGTCTGTTCCGATTCAGGCCTTTAAAGAGGTACCGCTTACCTGTACGCCAAAAGAGGAGTCCGAGCGATATTTTATGACAAGTGGAACAACAAGCGGTGTAAAAGGGAAACATTATCATCCCACTTTACAAATCTGGGATCTTTCGATGAAAACCAATTTTAAAAAATGCCTTATGAAAGGGATTGAAAGGATTCGCATGGGAATATTATTTCCTTCAGAAGCGGAATTGCCCAATTCCTCACTAGCTCGTTATCTGGCTCTTGCTAAGGATGAGTTTGGGACAAAGGATAGCCAATATTTAATGGACGAAAATGGCATTAAGTTTGATCTGCTTGTAAAGGAATTAGAGAATGCGGAGCGTACAGGTGAGCCTTATTCTTTATTAGGGGCAACTTTTAGCTTTGTTCATTTATTTGCTGAATTTGATAAACGCAAGCTTCAATTTCAATTACCTGCTGGAAGCAGAATTTTAGATACTGGCGGGTTTAAAAACCAGTCAAAGGAATTAGAGCTTGCTGAATTTTATCATGAATTAACAAGATTCTTGGGTGTCTCAAGAAAAGATTGTATCAACATGTACGGAATGACGGAATTAAGCTCACAATTATATGATTCTGGAAATGAACAGGTCCCTGCAGTCAAATTTGGCCCGCATTGGCTGCGAACAAGAATCATTCATCCTTTGACTGGAGAAGAAATGTCAGAAGGAGAGAAAGGGGTCATTGTTCATTGTGACTTGGCTAACTTTAACTCTGTGACGACGATTATGACGGAGGATTTAGGAGTGAAGGTCAAAGATGGTTTTCATCTTTTAGGGAGAGTACAAGGAACAGAGGCTAAGGGCTGTTCGATAACGGCTGAGGAATTTATTCATGCGTCCATTGGGCAAAAAATATGAGAGAAAGAATAGGATATCTTCCGAACATCGGGGAAGAAAGCTTTGAGTTGAAAATTCTGTCCTTTGAGGGAAGATTGGGAAAGGTTGAATTTGAGATTCCTCTTCTATCTCAAAGGCAGTTGGAGAAGGTCATTGCCACAGTCAAAAAAGCGAGTGCCACCGTATTAAAATCAATGACTGTTACAGAAATCATTTCCATCATTGATCGTGCAATTGAGACTATGCTTGATCGAAATTCACCATATAGAAGGATGGCGGAAGAATTACTGCCAATTGTGACAGGATATGACGCTGAAATGATTCGGCTCGGGCTAACAAGATTTTTGAAAAAGTTTCGTAAACCTGAGCTTCAGCGTTTTGTTATTGAGGACTTTGATAACCCGCTTGTTTTAGATGATTTTCAGCCCCGCATTAAGGGTGGATATTCAAAAGCGATGGGCCCCGATTTGATTTTCCATGTTTGGGCAGGAAATGTTCCAGCCCTTCCATTATGGAGTTTGATTTCTGGACTACTTGTGAAGGGGGGGAATATAGGAAAGGTTTCGAGCTCTGAGCCCTTATTTGCGGGTTGGTTTGCGCAAATATTGGTTGATATATGCCCGCGATTGGCGGATACTTTGGCCATTGTTTGGTGGAAGGGCGGAGATGAAGAACGAGAAAAGGTGATTTTGCCCTCTTCAGATGTGGTGGTTGGTTACGGAGGGAATCACTCATTAGAATCCTTGCGTAAAAGGGCTCCTCACACTACCCGTTTCCTAGCTTTTGGACATAAGATCAGCTTTGGAGTCATAGGGAATTCGACATTAGATACACGGAAAGTATGGAAATTAGCTCATCAGGCTGCATTCGATATGATCCAATTCGACCAGCAGGGCTGCTATTCACCGCAAATCTATTATGTTCAAAAAGGCGGCAAGATTGCACCTTCGGAATTTGCTAAATATCTGGCACACGAGCTTGAAAGCTTTGAGAAACGATTTCCAAGAAGGGGGTTATCTTTTGAGGAAGTGATGGAGGTAAATGAGTGGAGAAATCAAGAAGAAATCTCAATCTATTCAAACAATAATAAAGAATTGTTGTCGGCACATGATGGTCGCTGGATGGTGGTGTATGAAGAAGATGCCCCATTCTCTCCGACTTGTTTAAATCGGGTCGTTAAGGTGATAACCTTTGATGATATCGATGACATTGCGGCAAGCATTCAACCATACCACAGCTTTTTGCAGACAGTGGGAATAGCAGCGACGCCAAATGAACTATTTCAATGGGCACAAGAGTTAGGAAAAGCTGGTGTAACTAGAGTTACTGCAATAGGTGAAATGACTTCCCCTGAATCAGGCTGGCATCATGATGGCCGTTTTAATCTACTGGATCTCGTGCAAATGGTGGATATTGAATCATCAGCCAAACTGCTTGCAGATGATTTGGCTTCATATCACGAATAGGAGGAGAAACATGAGCTTTTTGTCCTTACAGGATGTTTCATTTAGCTATGATCAAAATCATCTAATTGTTGATGAAATTAATTTTGAACTTGAAAAGGGGAAATTTCATAGTTTACTAGGAAAAAGCGGCTGTGGAAAAACAACACTATTAAAACTTGCTGCAGGTTTACTAGTTCCCAACAAAGGAACCATTCAGCTTCAGAGGGAAAGAATGAAGCCTTCTAACCATATTGGTTTTGTTTTTCAATCCCCCACTTTATTAGAATGGAAAACCGTCTTGGAAAATGTGCTTCTACCCGTCTCTCTTAAAAGAAAAGTGATGAAGGAAGATAGAGAAAAGGCAGAGTCCCTCTTAGAAGGAATGGGATTAGCTTCTACTATGCAGAAATATCCAATGATGCTTTCAGGTGGCCAGCAAAGTCGAGTATCCATTGCAAGAGCACTCATTCAAACTCCTTCGTTGCTATTTTTAGATGAGCCTTTTGCGGCATTAGATGCAATTACGAGGGAGGAGCTTCAAGAGGATTTACGGAGAATATGTGATCAAAATCAAATGACCGTATTGTTTGTGACTCATGATATTTCGGAAGCCGTTTATTTATCGGACCGATTAGCAGTGATGGAGGCAGGGAGAATCATTTTAGATTTAGCCATCAACATGCAAGACAGACGAAACCCTAAAATCAGATACACTCAAAACTTTAATGAGATGTGCTTAAAAATTCGCAACGTCATAAGTGGGGAAAATAGATGAAAAAGACCTCTTTATTCTCTTGTTTCTTATTCGTCATCATTCTTTTTATATGGGAGGAGATGGCAAGGGGGATATCTGAGCTTGTCCTTCCTGCACCATCAACCATCATCACAACCCTTTATGATGGATTAAAAAGCGGCTATTATATGCCACATATTATTCACACCAGCCTTGAGATTGGAATTGGTCTGCTGATTGGAAGCATTTTAGGAATTATCATAGGCGTTTGGATGGGGGAGGCGGCCATAGTCCGCAAGATCCTTTCTCCATATGTCATTGCCAGTCAGGCCGTACCAAAGCTTGCATTAGCCCCATTATTTATCCTTTGGTTTGGATTTGGGATCCAATCAAAGATTGTCATTACGGCGTTAATCTGTTTTTTCCCATTGATGGAAAATACAGTTACGGCTATCCAATACACGGATTCGCAAAAAATTGAACTATTTCGGGTCCTTGGTGCTAGCCGCTGGCAAATGCTTTTTCACTTAAAAATTCCATCAGGTTTGCCCAGTATCATGGCTGGATTTCGTGTTGCTGCGATTCTCGCGGTTGTTGGAGCTGTGGTTGGCGAATTTATTGGTGGCAGTGAGGGTTTAGGTGCCATGATTATCGCCTCCCAAGGGATGATGGATACACCGATGATGTTTTCCATTTTAATTTTAGTGACGATGTTAGGGATTATTATTTATCAGTTTGTTTATTTAATAGAGAAAAGATTATTTCGATATAAGCGAGATCATCATAAAAGAAAGTAGGGAGTAAATGCAATGAAATATAAAGGAATTTTGCCTATAGCTGTTATACTCTTATTGTTTTTAGCATCATGTTCATCTAAGAATGTTTCTCAACAAAAGGAGCTCAAAAAGGTAATAGTGGCAAACTGGAGCCAGCCAATATCTGAGCAAACGAATCTGTTAGTTGATGAGAAAAAGCATTTTTTCCAGGATAGGGGACTTACGATTGATTTGATTCCAGGAGAAGGTGGAGGAGATGCAATCAAGAATATTCTCTCTGGGAAGGCGGATATTGCCTTTACCGATCCTGGGTCCGTGTATTTCGCCATGAATCAAGGGGCAAAATTAAAGATTATCTATAATATTTATCCACAAAATGTCTTTAATATTGTTTCGTTAAAAAAGAATCATATCACGAGACCGGAGGACTTAAAGGGAAAAAGAATTGGGGTATACAGTCTTACTAGTGGGACAAGACAAAATCTGCTTGTGCTTCTCAATCAAGTAGGACTTTCAGAAAAAGATGTCAAAATCGTTGAAACAGGTCTTTTGAATTTTGCTCCACTCATGCAGGGGCAGGTGGATGCAACTGCTGCAACCGATACGGGTCTTGTGACAGCAAGGGAAAAAGGATTAGGAATGGTCAATGTACTTAATGTAAAAGACTATTTAAATCTTCCAAGTGATGTCTTTGTCGTGACCGAAAAAACCTATAATGAGAAAAAGAAACTACTTAAGAAATTTATCGAAGCTTACCAAAAAAGTGCTGAATGGATGATCCAACAGCCTGAGGAAGCAGCAAAGCTTGCGAAGCAATATGCTATTGATGGAAAGGATGAAAAACGGAATTTAGAAATCATTCAAATTCGGAATGAATCAAGTATTTCAGATGTAACGAAGAAAGAAGGATTAGGAGCACTTGATTCTTTGCTTTTACAAAAGGGTGCTGACACGTATATGGAATTAGGTTTAATTCAAAAGAAGATTAATATGAAGAATGCAGTAACAGATGAATTTCTGCCAACACCAAATTAGGGGGTGGAATCTTTGGGGAAATTTAATCAAAAAAAAGTTCTTGTGACAGGCTCAAGCAGAGGAATTGGTGCAGCAATTGCCAAAGGATTCGCAAGTGAAGGAGCCATGGTCATTGTGAACTATCTTCAAAATGAAGAGGCTGCAGATAGGGTTGTAACCGATTGTATCAATCTTGGGGGAGATGCATGGGCGATTCAATGTGATGTTACGAAGGAATTAGAGGTTGATAGACTAATAGAGGAAATAGAGCTTGAGGCTGGCTCATTAGATGTTGTGGTCAATAATGCCTTTAAACCATATTTGTTTAACCCGGAAAAGCGAAAAAGGTTTACGGAGCTCACATGGAAGGATTATCAAGAGCAAATCGACGGGGCATTAAGATCGACCTATTATATTTGTCAAAGGGTCACATCATTAATGAATAAACAAATGAGTGGGAGCATTGTGAATATCGCAACCAATCTAGTCGAAAATCCAATCATTCCATACCATGATTATACAACAGCAAAATCTGCGTTAATTGGCTTTAGCCGTAACCTTGCTATGGAATTAGGTCCACTTGGGATTCGGGTGAATTGTGTTGCTCCTGGGTTAGTGTATCCAACTGATGCGAGCAGGGAAACAAAAGAAGAGGTGAAAGAATTGATTATCTCACAAACTCCGCTAAGAAGAATTGCTCAACCGGAGGATATTGTAGGTCCGGTTCTTTTCCTGGCCTCAGACTGGAGTCAGTTTATTACCGGTCAGACCTTGATTGTTGATGGTGGTCTTGTTATGCGTTAGTACTATGTTGTTAATTGAACAATTTCAGATCAATTCCTGATTATGATGGGTTCCATTCGCTAACAGGTTAAAATCGGGCTTCACATGTTTTGGAATTACAAGAAGAAGCTACAACTCTTGAAGAGACAGTAGAAAAAGGATATGAAAACCTAGTATATACAGTAGAGAATAGATGTAGAATTAAAAAAGTTAGAGGTAGGACGGGTTTCGAAAAGCATTATGAGAAACTCGTCCTGTTTTGTTTTATAGGATGGAAATTATATGAATAATATGAAAGTTTAGTAGAGATATTTTTACTAGGAAAAATATAGTATGATGAATTTATCTATACAAGGATTTGTGGCTTATTAGGTTAAGAGGTGAAATAATGTTATGAGATTAGTAAAGCTAGATCAATGCCCAGCTGGTGTGAAACTGGGAAAATCGATTTATAATGAAAATGGGGCTGTACTATTGGCACAAGGGACATATTTAACCAATAGTTTAATAGAAAGATTGAAGCAATTTCATATATTTACCATACATATTGAAGATGAATTATCGGAAGGGATTGAAATTGTTGAATCAATTCCAGAAGAATTACGGATAGAAGCTCAAAATGTCATAACAGAAGGTTTAAATGCAATTATTGAATTAAATACTAATTCCTCCAATTTCCAAGGGATGATGAAGTCAGGAAGAGCCGTAAGAAGTATGCAAAAAGTCTTTCGAGATTTATTAAATAGCTTAAATGAGAATCAAACTGCCTTAAATTTATTGGCAACAACAAAGGTCTACGAAAATTATGTCTACACACACAGTCTTAACGTTTCAATTTATGCTTGCCAATTAGCCATTGAGAATGGCCTACCAATACCCAAAATTGAAGAAATTGGTTTAGCAGCAATGCTTCATGATCTAGGAAAACTGCATATTCCAAGGGAAATAATTAACAAACCTGGGAAACTAACAGATGAAGAATATGCTTTGATAAAGACCCATTGTGAGATTGGATTTGATCTTGTCAAACAGGTTCATGAGATTCCGATACCGGTTTCTCATGGGGCATTACAACATCATGAAAGAATCGATGGTGCTGGTTATCCAAGGGGTTTAAAGGGCGAAGAGATTCATAAATATGCCAGAATCATCAGTGTGGCTGATGTGTTTGATGCAGTTACAAGTACCCGATCCTATCGGCAGGCTTTGTTACCGCACCAAGGAATTGAAGTGTTATTTGGGGGATATGAGACTCAATTTGAGGGCAAACAAGTTCAGTTATTTAAAGAGTGTATAGCCATCTATCCTCCTGGATTAACGGTAAAATTAAATGATGGTCGTACTGCGATAGTAACTAAATATAATTTTAATGCGGTTGGGCGTCCTGAAATAAGGATTATCAAGGACGAGGAAAATCAAGACATCCAGCCGTATGAGATCAATTTAGGAGATCCCAAACATTTAATACTAGAAATAGTTGAAGCTGATGCACTTTTGAATGTTTAATTAAGGGAGAGCGGGTCTTGGCTTTCTCTCCTCTCTTATATTTTTCATATCAGATAATAGTCTAAATTCTACTTGAGAATATATGTTCCCCTGTGATAAACTATTAGTAAAAAAATACCAAGGGGTGACTAATATGGATAAAGTATCCTTTATTGCGTACGAGTTATACCATTCTACTAATGATGCAAACAATCGTAAAATGGCCCTGGAGCTTTTAAGAGGAGAGACGACTATAAAGGAAATTTCAAAAGATAAGGTACTTAAAGGCAGTGTGAATGCTGCACAGGAGAAGTATAAACGATTTGATTTTTTTTCACATTCCAATGAATATGCAGAAATTGTTTCTTTTATAGAAGAACATTTCTACTCAGCACCTATGTAAAAACCTCAATGAACCCTCATCATTTTATTCTATTTTTCAATATATAATTTGTTTATTTCATGAATATTTATGTTATTTTAGGAGGAAGAACAAAATTAACTTTTAATGCAAAGGTGAATAATCATGGCTCACAATATGAAAATAGACAAACCTAAGATCCCTCAAAACCTACTCCCAGCAAATTTTCAAGATATTTATTATGTAGAGGATCTCTATCTGAATAAATGCATCATAGCCAATTGTGTAATTGATCGGGAAAAAATCGAAAAAATTCAATTCTCAGAAGTCGTTTTCCAAAATGTTACCTTCAGTGATGTTTGCTTTAAAAATATTGAATTAATAGATGCTATTTTTGAACATTGCGATTTATCCAATGCCGATTTAATGGAAGCCATTATGAGAAGGGTTGAATTTAAAGATTCGAAAATCCTTGGTGTTAACTTGGCAGAAGCCAATTTAGGAAGTGTCCTATTTGATGAGTGTAACTTAAACCTAAGTTCTTTTGGATATAGCAGCATGAAGCAAGTGAAATTCAATCAATGTTCCTTACGGAGTGCCGATTTTTATGAATGCCACTTTAATAAAGTAGACTTCGATCAGTGTGACCTTAATGATGTGAATTTTTCCCGAACACCACTACGCGGGATTGATCTAAGCAATTCACAATTTGAAAGAATGAATGTTGAATTGGAAAATTTGGCGGGCTGTGAGGTTTCACCTGAACAAGCTATTGGCTTTGCAGCATTGATAGGATTGAAGATTAAAGAATAGAAAACCATCAAGTGAATGGATGAATAATGGAAAAACCTACATTAATCGTGATGCTTTCTTGATCCAAATGATACGATGCCCATTTTAAAATATAAAAGCGCTAATGTGTTTGCAACGATTATAGAAACAATTGAGCACTGCCGTTAAGGCTTAGTATGTTATATGACGAGGAGATAAGGATAAAAATTCCTTATCTCTTTTTGTTACAGAAAAGAAGTCCGTGATTCTAAAGTTTTATTAAAATTTATATAAAAGCAACCGAATCATATTTCTGAAATTAGGAAATATGGCCAAGACCTGATAAGTCAAGCGAGTCTTTAAAGGAAGCTTGCGAAGGTACTTTGATTGGAGAATCAGAATATTTTTCAATCTCTTTAGCTTGGGGTTTAATTGATCAACAGCATGAATATTATCCACCCTCTAAATAATATTGGTGAATGAGAATCAATCTACTTTTTTGGGGAACAATTCATGGCCTTTGTGAAATCGAATAAATTCATTTTAACTTAGAGACATCTTATAAAATACCTGTAACTTTATATTCATATCCTAAAGAAGCTATGGAGGTTACATAGTAAATATTTATTTATCATTCTATCGTAAAATAAGATGAGTTCAAAGGATTTAGTAAAATATTATTTACAATTCACTTCGGTAAATGGAGAGGTTTAAACGTAATCGGGGTTATGTGATTACATAAGAGAAAGGTGGAAGACAGCCTATTAAAAAAATAGTTGATTAGATTTTTCTTTTGATGATATGCTTGCATGAAAGGTTAGGTTTATTTTTTAATAAAGGATAGTGTACTCATGACCAATTTATTAATGGATAAAGAAAATGGTAAACCTCTGTATCAGGCAGAATGTGAAAAGTGTTTTGGATTGTGCTGTGTAGCCTTGCCTTATGCAAAATCTGCTGACTTTGCATTTGATAAAGACGGAGGGACTCCATGTCGAAATCTACAATCTAATTATCAATGTCAGATTCATCAAAATCTCAGAGAAAAGGGATTTCGCGGATGTGCAGTCTATGAATGCTTTGGAGCGGGACAAAAGGTTTCTCAGATAACTTATAGAGGAAAGGATTGGCGAGAGGATCCAGAGCTAGCAGGAGAAATATTCGAAGTATTTCCGGTTATGCAGCAGCTACATGAAATGCTCTATTATTTACATGAAGCTTTACATCGTAATGAAACTCATACAATTTCTGAAGAATTATATAAAACTCTTAAAGAAATAGAGGAGCTTACGGCGTTGGGACCAAATGAAATAAGGAACCTAAATGTTCCAACTCATCGCGAAGGTGTGAATAAGCTATTTCTTGTAACAAGTGAGAAGATTCGTTCTAGAGTATCGAATAAGTCAAAAGTAGCTGACAAAATTAGCCAGATGCGAGAATTAATTGGTGCAAATTTACGAAGATCGGATCTTAGAGGAGTTAATTTAAGAGGGGCTTTACTGATTGCAGCTGATCTTAGAGAATCTGATTTGCGAATGGCAGATTTCATTGGCGCCGATTTACGGGATGCTGATTTGAGTGGTGCCAATCTTTCAGGAGCCATTTTTCTCACACAAGCACAAGTAAATTCGGCTAAGGGCGATGAGGCAACAATCTTACCCACAAGGTTATCAACCCCAATTCATTGGCTAACAAGGAATCAATAAGTAATTTATGAAATAGGTGACCCCAAAATAATTGGGTCACCTATTTCATTTGTTATTTTAAAAAAAGTAGATTGGAAAAAACTATCATTAAATACAATTAATAGGGGGAATGAAATGTCCTCCCTTTTTTTTAAAATAAGAAAAGGGCGAAGCCTTCTTCAAGCATCACCCATAATAGTATTTTGCGATATTCTTAATTATATTCTCTGGAGATTGTATTCATTGTTTTTCTCTAGTTGAGTTTGCCTCAATAATGCCATGTTCTTAATGTAATACCCTAGCTGCACTAGAAAAGGAAGACGGATTATAACTGGCAATTCTCACAACATCACCCGTATGCGGTGCATGGATAAATTGGCCGCCGCCAATATAAATGCCTACATGATAAGCTGGATTTCCCATAAAGACCAAATCGCCCGGTTGAACTTGACTCGGAGAAATTCTCGTTCCAACATTTTGCTGAGCCGAAGATACCCGCGGAAGACTAATGCCAATAGAACGATAGACATAGGAAGTGAATCCCGAACAGTCAAAACCTTTTGGTGTGGTTCCTCCCCAAACGTAAGGAACACCCAAATATTGTTTTGCAACTGCAATAAGCTTATTCGCTGTCGATAAGTCGGTTTGTTTGTTTACGTTAGATGATAGTGTTGATTGGGAACTGTTGTCCACGAACGATTGCTGTACTTTTTGGACTACTTGAGTTTGTGACTGAGATGATTGGGCTGATGTTGCCTGCTGCACCTGCTGCACCTGCTGCAGAGCCAATTGGTTCTGTTGGTCTTTCAATTTAGTTTTCGCGTTGGCTAATTCTTTTGTTACTTCTTGTTTATCTGCTTCAATCTGTTTTTGTTGAGATACTAATTCACTTTGACTCTTCTGTAAATTTTCGATACCGTTATGTAATTTTTCCTCGGAATCTTTTAACGCTTGTTCCTTTTCTTTTAAACTATTCAATAAGTCTATGTCACTTTGAATGAATTCTGAAATAGCGGTAGAACGAGTTAAAAATTCGGATAGGTTATTAGATGAAAACAAAAACTCAACATAGGTAATAACTGGCTGTTGTCCTTGTGATTGAATGCTTCTTAGTCGCTCAGCATAGACCTTTTTGTGGGCATCTAAGTCTTTTTTGGCTTCTTCAATTTCAACTTTTGTTTGTGCAATTTTCCCTTGTTGCTCTTTAATATGTATGTTTAGTTTTTGGCTTTTATCCATTGCCATGCTAATTCGGTTATCTAATTGTTCAATCTTCATTTCAAAGTTACTGATTTGTTCCTGTGTTGTACCGATTTGTTTATTTGATACGGATGAATCTACCGGACTTGCAAAAACAGGAGTTGCCATTATCATAGCAGCTAAAACGGAAGATGAAGCCGTATATAAAAATGATTTCGCTCTCATGAATAAATCTCCTTTTACGCCTATAATAAATTCGTACTATCAATTATTACTAGTGTATATTCCAAATGGTAGATAGACAATGGATCTGCCGGTAATGTAATGAAATTGTTGGTGATGTAATAATTTTGTAATATTTTGTAGAAACCTCTGAGATTATAGTGCCTGACACCATCTAATGCTGTTGGTTTATGTCGAAAAGCCATATGGAATGAACAAAAAAAGGAGTCAGCTTCTAATGATGAATCTGACTCTATCAATTTAGATAGTGAATGGTTACTTTTGCAGTTGAACCAATGATGCCGCCCCGATGACTCCAGCATCATTATCTAACTGGGTCAGCTTATACATCTGTTTTAACGCTTGAGATTAATTGTTCTTTTTCCAACCATTCAATGTTCTCTAATTTTTCTTTTTCATTTAATTCTTCATATTAATTCATCATGAACATTGTGGAAAACTGGTGTTCAAAAATATCATCTGCAGTTTGATTGTTGGCATGATTTTCTCATTCATTTGTTAATCAAATAATTCTCTAAGAGGAACCTATGTAAGGAATTTAACTGGGTGCGTCATTCTAATACATAATAAGTAGAATTCATTATAGAATATTGGAATATAATTGTAAGTATCAGAATATTGAAATATAATTGCGAGTATCATACATAATTTTTTTATAAGGGAGGAGAGAAATGAAGATAAGTAAACCATTTAAAAGTGTTTTGGTTGTTACGATCATTTCTTGTTTATTATTTTGTAGTACGTTAATGGTAATATCACTCTCTCCACTGTCTGATATGGGGAAACATGCGAATCAATTTAATTCAGTGGGAATGTGGTTATCCGTCGGTATTATTTTTGTTAGTTACTTAATTCCATTAGTTATATATTCTTTAGGTGTGGAATGGATTAAATATCTGATGGCGATATTTTGTTTTTTGGGCTTATTAATAAGTATAGGAATAACCGTATTTATAGTTGCAGTAGATCATTTTGAAAAGGACATTTTTTCTGACCCAACGTTAATTGCAAGTGTGATTTGTGTGGGATTATTATTTATGACGAATTTGATTTGGTTTTTTGTAACATTTCTTCCTTCATCAAAAGATATTAAATTGGAGAATTAATAAAAGAAAGTTATGAACTCTAATTTTTGAGTGAAAAGTAAATAGCATTAATATGCAAACCAAATTAGTAAACCAACTAATCGAAGCTCCTTGTTATTCCTTTAAAGTGGTATTTGCGCCCCTAATTGCCTTTTTAAGTGGAACATTTCCCAAAGCCATTATTCAGTTGATCATGATTGTTGTTTTTGTTTTGGATGTCGTATTTTAAAGGAATATCCATGATTCGAGGAAATTCTGATAACTTTTTTAAAGTGAGTTATTCTAGACTTTATGAAATAGAAACAAACATAGTTAATTGTTGGTTCTTAGGCTTTGATTTTTATACTGAAGTGATCAACTCTTGAAAAATATCATAATTATGGAAATAGTTTGTGGTTCTTGCCTATAGGATTTACAGTTTTTTTATTTAAGTTATTATCTTACTTAAAGAATATCCGTAAAAGAAAGGCAGCTATTGCCGCCTTTCCTCACTTTTGGTGCAACTCGATTCCACCATTAGTCAAATTCTTTAATGCCGCTGGTAAGAATATTTTCTGTCAGAGGCACTCCAATTCATCCAGACTCTCACAGACGGATTTGATCATTTTGGAAATAATGTCAGTCTGCCTTCATTTTCTTTTTAAAAATAACAATCGCAAGTACCGATAATAAGATGGCGTAAGCAAGCACCCACCATATATGAGGAAAAATGTCACTGTATTGACCATTAAGGGCTGCTTTCCCCATATCGACTGCATGTACAAATGGTAATAAATAAGCAATATCTTTGAACAGACCTCCGACAAGGTTTAAGTCAAACCAGATGCCCGACAGCCAAGCAGATAAATTTGTTAGAAGCGCCCCGCAAACACCGGCTGCTGCTTTTTCACTTAACAATGATCCGCATATTAGTCCAAGACTAACAAAAATAAGGGCAGGCGGGATCAGTAAAGCAATGGATATTAACATTGAACTAGAAATGGATAATCCTAAAATAATCGCAACAATATAACATATGATACCTTGCGCGATTGACATCACAACTAAAGGTAAACTATAACCGACAATGAAGTCTTTTGATGTCATAGGCGTGGTGAAAAGCCTTGTTAAGAAAGAATTTACTCTGTCATTCGATATAACTTGTGCTGCAAAAAGGGCCATGAAAGATAGCCCAAACACTGCGATTCCTGGTGTTAATTTCGTAATATTAAAAAGATCGACTGGGATACTTCGGTTTATCGCTGATAAAAGAAGTAACAAAACAATTGGAAATCCAAGTCCAAAAAAGATTGATAGCGGATCTCGTACAATTTCCTTTGTCGTTCGGTTCGCAAATAAAAGTATTCTCATTGTACGTCCCCTTCCGTTACAAAATAAACGAAAGCATCCTCAAAGCTTGTTGTATTAGAAATTTCGATAAGCTCTTGGGCTGAACCAATTGCTTTCATTTGCCCATTCTTCATAATACAAATACGATCAGAGAGTGCCTCAGCTTCTTCTAAGTAATGCGTCGTTAAAATAATCGTTGTTTTTTCTTTTAACTTTTCAATTAGCGCCCATAACTCGCGGCGTCCTAATATATCGAGCCCAAGTGTTGGCTCGTCCAAAAATAAGATCTGCGGTTCACTGATTAAAGCCATGGCAATGCTAAGTTTACGTTGCCAACCACCTGACAACGTTTTGCTTCGCTGATTTTCATACGGCTGTAGTGAAAACTGGGCAATCATTTCATCCGCTCTTATTTTTCCATTTGCTTTTTTTAAACCTTGGACACCAGCCATTAGTTCCAAATTTTCACGTACGGTTAGATTTGGCGCAATGGCTGTTTCTTGTGGAGATACGGCAATAATGGTATGAACTTGTTCTGGGTATTTTGTTATGCTATTTCCTAACAATGTAGCTTCCCCGTTTGTTGGCTTTGTTAAGCAGGAAAGCATTTTGATAAGCGTTGTCTTACCTGCACCATTCACACCAAGCAGACCAAACAATTCGCCTTCTTGAATCGAAAAAGAGACGTTATCCACAACGGTCTTTGCACCGTATTTTTTTGTTAGAGAGTCGATTGCAATAGCGATAGTCATTTATACACCCTCTTGATCTAATGTCGTTTTGACCAAATTGAAGAAGCTACTCATCATACGTTCTGGAACAAGGGCCAGCCCCCGTTCATCATCACCAACGATAATAAGTTTTTCCCCCGCTTCTAACTTAAATACCTCACGAGCTTTCTTTGGAATAACAATTTGCCCACGTTCACCTATTGTTGCCACTCCGAAGAAGTGTTTGCCTTTCGGTGGAATACCAAACTCGCTTTGTGCATCCTCATAATTAACTAAATTATCTAAAGTCACATTGTAAAGTTTTGCAAGCTCCATACAATGCTGAATATCAGGGGCAGATTCACCTTTTTCCCATTTGGCAATTACTTGACGCGATACATTTAAGTGCTCAGCCACTTCTTCTTGAGTAAGCTGGTAACGCGTGCGCAAACTTTTTAAATTCATATTTATCATACTTTTCATACCTCCTGCTTAGATTATCGAATAGAAAATTGAAAAAGTCTATCAACGCTGGTTAACATGAGTGTTAAGATTCGTTACGTATAGTCTTATCATAAGAAATTTGGACCAAAAATAACAAAAAAAGAAAGATATGATCTAAACGAAAAATAGACAGTACATTGACCAATCAAAGGTGATCTAATATTATTAATTTAGACATTATACTGTCTAAAAGGGGGATGCTTATGGATAAATACAGAGAGCTGTTTTTAATGCAGCAAATATACGGAACATTATTTTCTCTTGCCAATAAGATTCAGGTAAAAGGCGATAAATACTTAGAGCGCTTAACGTCAAGACAGTATATGGCAATGATGGCAATTGCTTATTTACCTGAAGATGAAACAACCTTGAATAATATTGCAAGAAAGTTAGGGACCACAAAACAGAGTGTAAAGCAGTTGATAACAATCATAGAGGATAGGGGTTACATTAACATAGTACCCAGCCAAAAGGATAAGCGTGCAGTTAATGTAAAGATTACGGAGTTTGGAAAACAGGTCTTCCTGGAAGTCACTGAAAAAGGAATATTCTTCCTGGCAGAACTTTTTGAAAATTTCTCAACAGAAGAACTGGAAACAGTGTGGGGCCTATTAAAGAAACTATACCGTTTTGACGGTGAGGAACAAGATGGTTTTGAAGAGAGTAACTTGGAAATGGATGAAAATCAAAATGACGTACAAATGAGAGTATTAAAGGAATTTGAAAGGCGAAGAAATTTAACGAAAATGGAGAATTGAAATTATGAAGAATAAATCTGGAAGGTTAATTTATTTGAAAGAATATATATCTATTAATGGTATCAATCAATTTTTGTTTCACTTGGGAACAAGCTATGATAATCCAGTTATGTTGTTTTTGCATGGAGGACCCGGCTCAGCCGAATCTTTATTCACACGGGCATTTCAGGAAAAATGGGAGGAGATTTATACGGTTGTTCATTGGGATCAGCGTGGAACTGGGAAAACACTGACTAAAAATCCTGATAAGCTCCCAACTATTGATTTAATGCTAAAGGATTTGTTTGAAGTTATCCAATATCTGAAGAAAAAATATAACAAGCAAAAAATAGTTATACTAGGTCATTCATGGGGAAGTGTATTGGGTTCTGTGTTTATCAGAAAGTATCCCGAAGAGGTAGCCTATTATATAGGTGCAGCGCAGGTTGTCAGTATGCTTGAAAATGAGCAGGTTGGTTACAACAAAGTTAAAGAACTGATTGAACAAGCAGGTGATAAAAAATCTATGAAAGAACTTGAGTCCATAGGTGAATATCCCGGCAACAAAATAGTTTTTAACAGAGAATTTTTGAAAAAATGTAATGGGGTTAGGAAGCTTCAAGGAAAATATAAATTAGGTATGAAGATAGATTTAGAAATTTGGATAACTGTATTCAAAAGTCCGATTTTCAGGTTGTCGGATATTATCGCATTTATGAAGGCTTTTAAAACAAATGAAAAGATTCATAATTTCCTAGGTGACTTCAACCTGTACAATGAATCGGCAGTATATAAAGTGCCAATATATTATATCTTAGGTGGAAATGATTGGCAGGCACCATATGTTATTGCTCAAAAATATTTTGAACAGATAAATGCCCCATATAAAAATATTTACGTCATTCCCAATGCAGGGCATATGACAATGATGGAACAGCCTGACCTGTTTTTTAATGCATTATTAGAAGTAAATAATATAGAAGAAAAGAATCAATGATAATCTTCATTTTATGCAAAAGGCAGTCATTACATAAAACAATCTAAGACATACATCAATGAAGTCTCCATTGTAGGGCTTGTTGATCATTTGATTACAGCTTTCAGGAAACAATTCAAAATTACAAAAGATTGTGAAAAGATTTACTTAAAGTAAACTAGCTAATCGAGGCTCCTTGTTATTCCATTAAAGGAAGCATTTGCTGTACAACAATTAAAAGGGGGAAACATATAATACATGACTAATATGTTTCCCCCTTTATTTTTTATGAATTTCTACGATTTAGGTCTTAATCATAGAACAATGATCATTATTTTTTATAAAACTATTCGAGGTAGGAAGAAAAGGTAACTGGATTTAGTGAAAAAACGAATCATTCTATCAAATTGTATAACCTGTATATATGGCTTAATTATAGCGTATTTTCAAAAATATAAATATCACGATATATTTACTAAACAATACATCTTTGTATAATAAATATAGAATGAAAAAACACGATTCGGTTGGCAGTCCGAATACAGCAGACTTTGCTGTCAGTAGCCTTCCCCTCCTCGGGATGTCCATCATTCTAAATTTTTATAGAGGAGGGCCTACAATGAAACTAACCATTTATTATGATGGCCAATTTTTTGTAGGGGTCATTGAAGTTGTATCTGGAAATACTCTGAAAGCCTATCGATATGTTTTTGGTGCTGAACCAAATGATCAAGAAGTCTTGGTGTTTGTTCATAGGGATTTGCAGCGATTTATGGAAATGCATGACCAAGAAGGGATTGCTATCCCAGGTGAACCATTGAAGAAGGTAAATCCTAAAAGACTTCAAAGAATCGTTTCAAAGGAAATGAAGCGGCAAAAAATTTCTACTAAAGCACAAAAAGCGATAAGTAAGGAATACGAACAACGAAAGAAGCAGAACAAGAGTCAGAATAAGCACCTTAAAGATGAGCTTAAGAAGTTTAAAAGAGAGCAGAAAATCCGAAAGGCGAAAATTAAACATCGGGGTAAGTAGGATACACTTAAGAACTGGCTTTTTTTCAAGCCAGTTCTATTCTTAAGTAGATTTACTTTAGTATGGGGTGAGTACAATTACGAATGTTTGTATAGTAAGACATGGGGAAACAGATTGGAATGTGCTAGGAAAAATCCAAGGGAAAACGGATATCGCTTTAAATCAAAATGGAATTCGGCAATCAGAGGAATGCAGGGAATTTTTAAAATTATCGCAGTGGGATCTCATGATTACAAGCCCATTGAAACGAGCAAAGCAAACAGCCATGATTATCAATGAAGAGTTAAATCTTCCATTGTTTGAGATGGAAGAGTTCATGGAGCGATCCTTTGGAGATGCTGAAGGGAAAACGCTAGCTGAGAGGCAGGCTTTATATCCAGATGGAGAATATCCCAATCAAGAAGAACGGAACAAGTTCCATCATCGCGTTATGACGGGACTAACGAAAATTCATCAAAGATTTCAAGATAGTCAAGTTTTGCTTATTGCACATGGCGCAGTGATTAATGCCATTTTAGCGAACCTGTCAAATGAAGAAATTGGTTTTGAAGAAACTAGGTTAGTTAATGCTTGTATTAACAATATTTTCTATCATGAGGAACAATGGATGATTAACAATTTTAATCAGACCTCTCATCTTTCTCGGGTATAGGTTAAATTTTTTCGCATTCTTTGATGCTATTATGAAGAGAAAAAATGTTGAAATGCGGCACCAAGTTTATTTAATTAGTTATTTCTTTTTGCTAATTAGAGATGTGTTTCAAAAATTAATTTTGGCCCTTTAAATAAATGTGATCTTTTGATCGTAATTATCCTTAAATAATAATGTTAGCTTTTATTGATTAGAATAAGGATAGGCTTCTTCTATTTATATCAAAATGTGTCATACAATAAAACACATTCTGCCATAATGATTCGAGTAAGGAAACAAAAAGAAAAAGGAGACGGTTTAAATTCTTAATATTATATTTTGGGTGATTATCATTGCCTGTTTCATCTTAAGCTTTGTAGGACTCGTCTATCCCATTATTCCATCGGTTTTCATGATTTGGATAGGAGTTGCGATTTTTCATTTTGGAATCAATTCAAATGAACTTTCATGGATTTCTTTTACCATGCTTCTATTATTAACGATCTTATTATTTGTTGCGGATTATCTGGCGAATCTGCATTTTGTCGATAAAGCTGGAGGGTCCAAATGGGGGATGAGAGCAGCTACGATAGGGTTAATTGTTGGTAGTTTTATTATTCCTCCATTTGGCGTCATCATTATCCCATTTGTTCTAGTGCTGCTGGCTGAAATGATTCAGAAGAAGCCATTTATTGAATCCTTTAAAGTGGCCTTTGCAACCCTTATTGCTTTTTTAAGTGGAACATTTGCCAAAGCCATCATTCAGTTAATCATGATTGTTGTTTTTGTTTTGGATGTCATCTTTTAGGAATGTTCATGATTCGGGAAAATTCTGATCACATTTTTCAGCGTGGGTCGTACTAAGTATTTTTAGAAGAGCATTTTCATAAATGATAAGAATTTTGTAGGATATTTTTTCATTCTTTTTAGAAAATGGATAGTCAAAATAAGGTGAATGGTCAGTTATATAGATTATTCACCTTTTTATTTCTCAAATTCCGGAAAATCATAAAACAGTAATATGGAAAATTGTGTTAAGGTTAAATTAATAAACTTGAACTGTACATAGAAATAGAAAACAAGGGGGGGAGAAAGTTGTTTGTGTATATGTACTTAATCGGATTATTAATTGGCCTTGGTGTATATGGGTTAACTTATCTTTTTGCTAAAAATGTAGCCAATAAAAAAAGAGTTTTAACTGTCGTTATTATTTCAGCACTCCTATTTTTTGTGAGTATAACGATTATTGGAGGATTTGAAGGAATGCCTTTTGGTGTGTTAAGCTTGGGGATTTTTACAATTGCTCTTTTGCTCGCTTTCTTTGGCAAAAGTACTTTGTGGAAAAAGCTGGTCTACACCATTGTTCTTTTGTTTGTTGGTAGTTACTGTGTATTCATGTATTTGAATCAGGTTGATTACTGGGTCATTAAAAAAATGAATTATGCATCTGGTAATGATATTGAATATTATTATGAAAAACTTCAGGAGGAAACGAAAATAAAGGGGTATAAAACTTTTACTATATCAGAAGGTAATCAAGCAGTAGTGCTGTCCTTAGGAGAAAAAATGGCTGGTAATAATATAGAGGTTTTGGATGTTAAGGAAGAATACGGAACAACAGTTTTCAAAATAAGAACCTTCTATAATCAATCATCTGAAAAAAATCCAACGGTTATGATTGGGCTGGATCGGTTACAGCCAGAAATTAATATTATTGATACGGATGGTACTTTTTATGAAAAGGTACCAAAAACCGAATAGGTCATTATAATGTAGGGTCTGCTTGAATGGATCAAGCAGGCCCAAAATCTTTGCCAATTAACCTTTTAATATATGATTCATCTGAGCAGCTGAAAATAAGGCTTCTTTGTCCAGTAATATATCTCCCGGCTTATTTCCTCTTCCAAGAATATATCCGTCAAAATTCATTTTCATAAAGTCAAAAATATATTGAAATTGCTGGATAAGAGGCAGCCCTTTTATCGCTGGATCATCTCCACCAACAGCCAATACAAAGGCTTTTTTTGCAGCCATTTTTTCTTTAAAATCAGGATACTTTGGATCTCTTAAGGATTGTGACCAACGATCGATGAAATTTTTCATCGTTCCGGACATGCTATACCAATAAATGGGAGTTGAAAACAATAGAATATTATGAGGAAGGATTCGGTCAATGATGGCATTATAATCATCCTGTCTGTCCTGAAAACCTTGTTCTGTATGGCGCATATCCATAATTGCTTCAATGTTATAATCTCTTAAGAAGATTTTTTCCGTTTTAATTCCTTGAATGGCATGTTCGGTTAGTATTTCTGAATTGCTATTTTTACGAGTTCCCCCATAGATAACGGCAATTGACATTTTCGCTTCACCTTCGTTTTTTATTATTTGTTCCTTGATTGCTTCTATTTTATAATGAAAATATAAATCGATAAAGGCGATTATTTCGATTTTATCAATCGAAATTTGTGATTATAAGAGGCGGGAAAATTGGAAACGAAGCAATTGCAAACTTTCATTAGCGCGGCGGAAAGTCTAAATTTTACTCAGACAGCGAAGAAATTAAATTTTGCTCAATCAAGTGTAACGGCCCAAATCAAAGCACTTGAAAAAGAGGTGGGGCAACCATTATTCGAGCGTCTAGGAAAAAGATTAGTGTTAACAGAAGCAGGAAATCAGTTTAAACAATATGCAGAAAAAATGCTTCAATTATGTGAAGAGGCAATGATGGCGGTAAATGGAGAAGAGGAATTGGCGGGAACTTTGACCATTGGGGCACAAGAGAGTCAGTGTACCTATCGGCTTCCACCGATTCTGAAGAAATTTAAGGAGCAATTTCCACATGTAAAGCTTGTTTTTAAACCAGCTCATTCAGATGAAATGGCAAGAAAACAATTGATGGATGGAGTCCTAGATGTCGCTTTTATTATGGATGTAAGGAAAGATGAGGGTTCATTAAGAATGGAGCAGCTGATTAAGGAGGAGTTGCTCTTGGTAGCTGCATCTAATCATGTAGCTTCAGTGAATTCTTCCAATGATTTAGAGCATGAAACCCTTTTACTAACAGAAACTGGGTGCTCATACCGAAATATCTTTGAGGATTTGATTTTGTCTGCTGGAGTTTATCCTGTAGATAAAATTGAATTTGCGAGCATTGAGGCGATTAAACAATGTGTGATCGCAGATCTTGGCATTGCATTGTTGCCTAAAATGGTCGTGGAGAAGGATATTCAAGAGGGGAAAATGAAGGAATTGTCTTGGAGGCCAGTAACAGACCCTTTATTTACGCAAATTGCCTGGCATAAGGATAAATGGATAACTGCACCTTTAGAGGCATTTATTGATCTAACACGACAGACATTTTCAGTGAAAAATTCAATTTAACATGGAGGATGTAGATGAAAAAAACAATCAGGGTATTGTTTGCAGTACTTGGGGCTTTAAGTATCATTTATGCTACCGTATCATTGGGGAAAAGTCGATTAAATACGGGAGTTCTTGCTTTTTTCGTAGTGGGTGGTCTCTTTGTGATAGCTGCCGCCTTTTATCCAGCGATTTTTCAGTTTTTTCATAAAAGGAAGAAGCTTAAAATAACCGTGTTGACTCTTATTTCAATTGGATTGATCTGTTCAGTTGTCTTAGAGTCTTTTATTCTATTTGGAATAAAGGATCAGCATCCTAAGCAGGTTGATGCTATTGTTGTTTTGGGGGCAGGGGTACGAGAAGGAACACCTTCACCAGTTTTGAAGTTAAGATTAAAAAAGACGGTAGAGGTACATCGAAAATATAAAAATGCGATGATTTATGTAACCGGTGGATTAGATACAGGTGAAGAAAAAACAGAAGCGAAAGTAATGAAGGAATATCTTGTGGAACATGGAGTCAAATCAAACTTGATTGTAATGGAAGATAAGGCTACTAGTACTGAAGAGAACTTTAAATTCACCAAAAAAATGATGTCTCCTATTCAGCGGAAAATAATGGTTGTGACAAGTGATTTTCATATGTATCGAGCAAAGTATTATGCGAAGAAGGTTGGTTTTGATCCATACAGTGCTAGCTCGGGGATTCAATTGAGCATTGTTCCCTTAACACATATTAGAGAAATATTGGCAATTGGTTATATGCTGGCGAGAGATGGTTTGTAGAGTTTGATTAGGATAAAATAGCAGAAAAAGGATGGAAAAATATGGAGTTCGAACAAATAAAAATCTTTGATGAACATGGACATGAAATAGGTATAGAGGGCCGTGAGGATGTTCATCAAAAAGGAGACTGGCATGAGACCTTTCATTGTTGGATAGTGGGTAAGGCAGGCGGTGTAGATTATATTTATTTTCAAATCCGAAGTGAGCAGAAAAAAGATTATCCGAATTTGTTAGATATTACGGCTGCGGGGCATATTTTGGCTCATGAATCTGTCATTGACGGAATTCGTGAAATAAAAGAAGAATTAGGGCTTGATGTTTCCTTTTCGGAGTTAGAATCTTTAGGAATGATAAAGGACTGTATTCTCACCAACCAATTAATTGATAAGGAATTTTGTCATGTCTATTTATACCACCTGAAAGAAAGAATAGGAAAACTTACCCTTCAAAAAGACGAGGTTTCTGGGATTGTAAAAGGTAAGTTCAAGGATTTTTTCTATCTCTGTTTTGGGGATAAAGAGGAAATGATGGTGGAGGGGTTTCAAATAAATGAAAATGAAAAAGAAGAGGCGATCAAAAAACTTGTTGGCATAAAGGATTTTGTTCCACACGAGGATACATACTTAGAGAGTGTAGTGACTAGGATTAATGAGAGATTAAGATGAATCTTATTTTTTTTTGAAAAAAACAGTCATTAGTTTGATATTATTTTGAGGCTTTTGTTTGTTTTTTCACAAGTGAAAAAGGGATATTTAATGAGACATTAAATGTAAAGGGGAAAGTATGAATGGAAATCTTTCCAATAAGCAGTTTACCAAAGGAAAAAATCATTCATTTTTTCGACAACATTGGGGAAGTCCGGAAATGGTGATTTCAAGTGGAATCTATGATTGTAGCAAATTAGAGGGCTTTGCCGTGGTTACTCATAATGAATTGCTTGGTTTAATTACGTACATCATGAAAGAGAAAGAATGTGAAATTATTTCTTTAGATAGTACGGTGGAAGGTAAGGGGATCGGGTCATTACTTGTAAAAAACGTCGAAGAATTGGCGATTAAACAAAATTGTAAGAGGATCAGACTAATTACAACAAACGATAATTTATCAGCATTAAGATTTTATCAAAAAAGGGGATATTTATTGTATGAAGTATTAAGGAATGCTGTTGAAAAGGCAAGAAAGATTAAACCTGAGATTCCCTTATTTGGAAATGATGGAATTCCATTAAGGGATGAGATTGTATTGGAAAAACAATTGAACTAAATGGTGACGTAGCGATAATCAGAAATTCCTGATAATTGCACATTTAGAATAAATTTTGATGATATACAAAATAATACGTTGGAAGGATTAGCTTATTAAAGAAAAGTGAAATGTTGGTTCTTTCTATTTGGATTGCAACAATTTTGGATATCATTTCCATTCTTTCTCTGTTTTTTCTAATGCGACACTTGTTCATTATTGAAATTGCCATCTACTTTCTCTTTTCTTCTAGTATATATTATCCCAGTTGGCACAATGTTTTAAACTTTTATTTAATAGAAAATATTCAACAAAAAATTTATGAAAAGGTTGTTTCAATATTAATAAATAGGCTGCTAAATGGGCAGCCTTAGAATTTTTTAATGCATATTCTTCTCTTCATCCTTTCCAATTGGTACATGCTTTGGACGTTTTAGCTGAGATTGTTCACCAGGATTATTAGGCCCTGTCAGATCATTCCGTTGATCAAGAATTCTCCCAGTATATTCAACTGGCTGATTCTTTGTCATTTTTATCACCTCCATTAAATAGGATGGTTGAAAATATATTACAAATAGCAGGTAATTATTCCATATTTTCATTTACGGACTTTGCATATGAGAAAGGGGTATAAATATGGAGGGAAATGTGAAAATCAATAAATGGGACGCAGGTCATCGACTTTGGCCCCTCCCTAATTTCCCGTGGGTGATGAAACAGACATGGAACGATCTTTTATTTGCTCATTTTCCGGTAAAAATAGAGAAACTGCGAAATTTCATTCCTGATGTACTGCCTATTGATACTTATCAAGGAGTAGCCTGGATTGGGATTGTTTCATTTCAAATGGGAGAGATTAGCCTAAGATGGCTGCCTCCTCTACCTGGTGCCAAAAAATTTCCGCAACTTAATGTACGAACATATATAACAATGGATGGAAAACCTGGCGTTTACTTTTTTAGTTTGGATGCAGCAAATAAGCTAGTAGCTAGAGTTGTAAAAACGCTTCTTCCTTTGCCATACTGGCATGCCTGCATGAAGACAGAGTATCTAGGAGAGTCTATTCATTTTGAAAGTAAAAGAGAGGTGGATAAGACGTTCGAATGGAACTGTAATTACCGTCCTTCTTCAAAAGTTTATCTTGCAAAAAAAGGATCCTTTGATGAATGGATGGCAGAACGTTATTGCTTTTATGCAGTTAATAAAAAGGGAACAGCGTTGCGATGTGATATTTTGCATCATCGTTGGCCGTTGCAGCACGCTGAGGTAGAAATTCATCAAAACACTATGCTGTTATCTCACGGAATTCAGGTGGAAGCAGCAGAACCACTTTTCCATTTTTCAAAAGGCATGGAGGTTCGCATCTGGCCATTGTTTACAGCTTTAAACTGAATATTGATGTAAGATGTTCTTCAGGTTAATCGAATCGGCACAACGTGAAAACATGTAAATAGTGTGGGAAGTCTTAAACTATCCGGAATAAAGCCGGATAGTTGCAAGAGATATATGTTCATCTAATTATGAGGGGCAATCACTTATTAATAAAATGTCTTTCCTTGGATTTTACCGGATAAAAGGCGATAGAAGGATGGGTAATCCGTATATCGGGAAAATCATCAATGGTTTGGACCGTATTTGGATCAAAAAATTGCTCTAAGTTTGCGATTCTTAAACCACCTGTCGAACAAGCTTCAACACAGGCCGGAGGTTCCCCTTTATCTTGGCGTGGATAGCACATTTGGCATTTTGTGACTTTGTGCGTTTCAAAATTATATTGAGGTGCTTCGAAGGGACAGGCGGATACACATATTCCACAGCCATTACAAAGAAGTGAATCGATTAAGACAATGCCATCATGTCGTTTTGTAAAGGCATGCTCTGGACAAACTCTAAAGCATTCAGGACTGCTGCAATGATTACATGAAATAGATAAGAAATACCCTGGTGATACTTCAGTTACTCTTCTCCAAAGGACATTTCCACTTGTCTTATTCTCATTTCGGCAGGCAATCTCACAGGCTTTACAGCCAATACAGGCTTCCGCATCGAAGATAAATCCTAATTGTGTACTCATTTCGCCACCTCTTTTCTTTAAGTAATTTTTATTTCTAATAGATATACTATTAAATTTTCGTTATATCAACATAGCTATCATAGAAAGGACCACTCTTTATATCGTGTTTGTCAACAAAATAGCCAATTAATTGATTAATTGAATTTTTCCCAGTTTGTTTTACAAGAATGACATTCCTCGGAAGGAAAGGATTGATTTTTACAGAAGCTATTATGGAGCCGAATTGATTGAAAATCTTGACCCTCATCCCTTCGTGGATATTCTTATTCTTAGCCACAATATCTGTCAATTCCACAATGGTTTCTTCAGGCTCTGGATATAACCAAGTTACTTCTGAAAATTGAGAGTGAATTTTTAAAAGCGATTGCGGTGAAAGAAGCTGATAAGGATATTGCCGATTCTCCTCACGATCTAGATTGGATACATTAATGGATAAAAGGTCAATTTCATTTAGATCTAAAAAGGTGAATTTTTGATTTTCATTGTTTATCTGTGCATTTTGCATTTTTCTCTGCTTTGGTCCTTTTATTAAATCTTGATAGGAACCAATGTTGTAAAGGGATTTAATTTCTTCTGATATTTCTGAATTTATCCAATCAGTTGGCTTTAAGTCAGAAGGAAAGCTTGAAAAATCAGGTGATAACTCATTCAGCTTTCTAGTTAACTCTCGAGCAATGTGCAGGTCGCTCTTTGCCTCAAAATAAGGCGGAATGGTCTTCTGGTTAATGGACAGCCAATGATGCCAATAGCTTACATTAAGGTCTTCCTCTTCAAAATGACTTGCTGCTGGCAAAATGATATCTGAATATTTTCCTGTTTCCGTCATATATAAATCGACAGTGACAATTAATTCTAATTGGCGAAATAAATTTTTCCATTCTTTAATGTGTTGATCCTGTGATAATGGACTGCGAGAAGCAATCCACAAAAATTTTAATGGAGGATCTGAAAGATTTTTGGCTTCTAAAGCAAAGTTTAAACTATTAATTGAACGTGATTTTCGAATGATGGGGTGTTTTTTCTCAGGAAAATTTAATAAAGTTAATGGAAATGCATTTAAATCATCATTTGCATAATACACACCACCATTTTCTAAATGGAGATTTCCAGATATGGCACTTAGGGATGCGATCGCTTTGATGCTAAGTCCGCCAAATTCATTTCGTTGGATTCCGAATCCATTCCATGTAGCAAGAGGTTTCATTGTTGCATAAAGATTGGCAAGCTTTTCAAGGACATCTATTGAAATACCGGTCTTTTCACAAATCGTATTTAAATCAATTCGGTTTTGCAGAAAGTTTTTATAATTTGCCCAACCAATGGTTTCATCTTTCATAGAGGATTCATCCCAAATTCCTTTTTCAATTAGGAGTTTGGCGATTCCAAACGCTAAAAAGGCATCAGAGCCGGGTGTAATTTGGACATACAGATCCGCTTTTGCTGCTGTTACAGAATAGATTGGATCAATTACTACCAATTTTCCGCCACTACGTCTTGCCTTATAAATAAATTTCATTTGATGAATATTAGTAACAGCAGGATTTGCACCCCAAATGACGATCAGTTTTGCTCTTGCCATGTCTTCAGGTCTTGGGCTGACTATTTGACCTAGGGAGGATTTTATGGCCTCTTCTCCTGTTGATGAGCAAAGGTTTCCGTATGACTTTGTATGAGGTCCGATACTGTTAAACATTCCTTCCACTGCATAATGAAGGAGACCTAAGTTTCCAGAAAATTTATTATACCCACAAGCAAGATTGGAGCCATAGCGGTCATTTAATTCAAGTATTTTTTGGGCAATAATTGCGTAAGCTTCATTCCATGTGATTCTTTTCCAATTGCCAGATCCTCTTGAGCTCTGGTAGATAGGATATTTAATTCGTAATGGATTATATACATATTGCGTGTAAGCATAGCCTTTAGCACATAAGTGTCCTTGGGTAAACCCATGTTTTGGATCGCCAGTCACTTTTAAAAGCTTTCCATCTTTCACATAAGATAACATACTGCATGTTCCAAAACAGTTTCGTGGACAAGCATTGCGAAATAGTTCCATATCCAAATAGGTCGCCCTCCCTCCGAAAGTCATAGATCGTTGTAAACTTATTGCTGGTAACAATCGCACTAAACAAATTGAAAATTACAATTTGTGTAACTGCTTTATTTTTAGGGCTGCAGTTATGTTTAAGCGATTATTGATGTCATCAAGCTTGATGTCCAGCACTTCTTCTATTTTTTTAATTCGGTATCTAAGGGTATTCCGATGAAGAAATAGTTTTTCTGATGTTTGTTTTAAATCAAACTGATATTTTGCAAAATTCTCAATGGTATACATCAGTTCACCATTATGCTGCTCATCATATTGTTCTAAATTTCCTAAAACATGATAATAAAATTCCTTTAGCTCTTGTAAATCATGCTTATATAAAAGACGTTCAATTCCTAAATTATTGAAAAAAGGAAACTTGATTTTTAATAATAATCCCAATTCATAAGCAACCTTTGCTTCTTGGTAGCTACGAAATAATTCCTTTGGATTGGAATATAATTTACCAATTCCTACGCCGACTCGATTAGGGAGCCCTGTCATTTGAGCTTGTGCAAGAATATGAGCAATAAAATCCTCTAACCCCTTGGTTTCATTTATATTTTTCTCATTTGTATTAGGGAGAATGACAACGACTTCATTTTGTTTTTTAAATAGAATCGGTTCAATTTCATTTTGAATGAGCATCTTTTCTACGATATAAAAAAGTGTTTGAATCAAATCTTTGTCAGTAGAATAATAATCGTAGTCAATCAGCGAAAAAATTAATATGAAATGTGGCTTGGTGAAATCCCAATTCCAAATAGCACCGTAAGAAATGATATCATCTCTTTTTTTTAGATTTCCATAGAGTAAGTCAAATAGAAATGCTTCCTTAAAACGATATCGTTCTTTTTTTATGACGAATTTTTCTCTTAAGTGAAAAGAACATAAAGAAGATACATACATAATTATAGATTCATACTCTTTTAATTCATCAAGTAAACGTTTTCCTGAAAGAATAATAAAGAGATAACCAAGTATTTGATTTTTTGAAGTGATTGGATAGCCAATGGCATCAAAGTGTTCACCTTCTAAAGAAATGACAGATTGCAAAATTTCCTGATTCAAAGATTCTTCCAGAGTGTCTTTCATACGAATATCCAAAGTGGCGTTCATACGATCATCAAGGGATACAGAAAGAACTTTAAAGAGAGGGTCTGTTACAAGAACAGGTTGATCGAGGATTTGAGATAACTTATTCACAATGAAGTCCATTCCATTATCAGAAGCCATTAGTAATTCTTGTAAAAATTCTGGGACCATATAGCTTTCTTTCATAATCATGTCCTTCCTATCTTTTGTTGCTAATAATTTTTATCTTACCCCTAGAATATTTATGAGTACAACTAAAGTCACAGAATCGTAAGAAAAGCTTGTGACGAATAGACAAAATTTTGTCTGTCTTTTTGTCCTTTGTAACTATACCGAATTGGATACAAAAAATTTATAATGGAATAAATGTGAATACAATCACAAGATGAAAAATATAACCTTTTTTAGGAGTGTTAAGAGTGGGGTTATTTGAAAAATGGGTTGAGAGCTTAGACTATGAATATGAAATTTTACAAAAATGTACACGTCAAAAAAGTCCAAGGTCCACTTGCTCAAACTGTGTAGAAGTGTGTCAGCGAAATGCGATTTCCATTAAGAACGGGATTCCAATTTTAAATGCCGCCAAATGCAATGAATGTGGAAAGTGCATTGCTGCATGCCCAGTACAAGCTGTTGCAGGAATTTTCCCTCAAAGAATGATCATTCAAAATCAATTAGTCGCCTTCAAAACAGAAGAAGCTCCTGAAGTTAAGGAATTATTAATCTTTTATAAAAAAGGTGTTAAAACCATTATTACGGAAGATAATGAATTAGATGGGAATTGGGAAGAAAAGATTTATGAAGTCAATCGTATCCTGGAAGTATTGGGAGAGCCTTTAATTTCTGTGAGCTTTCAAGAAATTCAACAAGAAGAAAAGAAATATACGAGAAAAGAATTATTGACCGCTTGGAGAAAAGAAGGCCAGTCTTTAATGAAACAAATGGTTCCTGCCAAATGGCGGTTCAATCAAAATGACTTAGATCTTGCAAAATATTATCCTAATTACCAATTTGCGCAAATTTCTTTAGATGCGGATCAATGTACATTATGTGGAGCATGTCAAAAGCTTTGTGACAAAAATTGTTTCACCATCACTGATTCAAGCTTTATGATTTCAGCGCAGAAATGTTCTGCCTGTCGACTTTGCCAAGATACATGTCCAGAAAAAGCGATTGTTATTGAAGAAAAGGTGATGCCAAATACCCCTATTGATATTCCAAAATTGCATAAAACATGTACAAGCTGTCACAAACAGTTCGAAACTTTGTCAGATGCTAACGATGAATGCATCCCATGTGTAAAACGAAAAGGGTTTATGATTGCTCATTAGATAGGAATCATGGATATCTTTAAATAATACTTGATATTAATGGAAATAAAAAAATGCACTTTCAACATGAATGTGTATTTTTTTTTGCCTTTGTCAGGGTGTACAAAATTTTCTTGTTTTTTTTGTGTTTTGGAGCCATACTCTTGATTTTTTCCAGATAGTATAATTTACTTATGTGAATTCTATCACAAATCACTTCAGGAATTAGATTTTAACCTTTAGGATGTGAACAGGATGATAAGAAAAGTAAGTATAGATAATTTGAGTTTGATTAAAAATAAATCCTTTAATGAATACGCCCAAATTTATACCAATATTGAAGCAGTAACTCTGAAAAATATAGAATCCTTTGGTTTGTCGCTACAGCCAAGACAACCTTATAACAAGAAAAACTTGAAATTGAAACAGCTTGAAGAAAAAGGAGCTGTCATACGTAATAACAAAAAAAGTATTATGACCACAAGAATCTCCAGTGCATGTGAAGCCTGTCAAACAGGAACGGGTAGCTATACAACTTATACCTCATTAAAATGCCATCGCCATTGCTATTTCTGCTTTAATCCAAATCAGGATGATTATGAATTTTATAAAGATCAACAAAAAGATATTGAGAAGGAGCTACTTCAATTACTTGAAAGTGGTGTCAAGTTAAAACACCTTGCTTTAACTGGAGGAGAACCCCTTTTATTTAAAGACGAAATGATCTCCTTTTTTGAGCTTGCTAATCAGAAAACTCCTGAAACCTACACGAGATTATATACAACAGGAGATTTATTGGATGAAGAAACCCTCCAAAGACTTCAAAAAACGAAGTTAAATGAAATTCGTTTTAGCATTAAGATGGAGGATTCAATCCATAAAATTAATCATATTTTCCGCAAAATTGAATTAGCCCAAAAATATATCCCCAATATTCTTGTAGAAATGCCAGTTATTCCGGGAACCTTGAATGAAATGAAGGAACTGTTGTTAAAGCTAGATCAATTAGGGGTTTTTGGTATCAATTTATTGGAGTTTTGTTTCCCGTTAGGAAATGCAAAAGCCTTTAAAGAACGAGGATTTCAGTTGAAGAATCCTCCTTATGAAATGTTTTATAACTATTGGTATGCTGGAGGACTCGCCGTTGCAGAGAGTGAAGAAGCTTGTTTAGAACTTGTGGAATTTGCTTTACAGGAGAACTTGCAGCTTGGTGTCCATTATTGCTCATTGGAAAATAAATACACTGGGCAAATTTATCAGCAGAATCTTGATCGAATTCTCGATGAAACATATTCTTACTCCAATCTGGATTATTTTTTCAAAACAGTAAAGGTCTTTGGAAAAGATCGAAAAAAAGCTGCTGCTATCTTGGGGAAAAATCTTATTCCTTTCTATGAAAATAGCAACCATGATTTTCTTCAATTTCCAATTGAGGCGATTCATTATTTGAAGAATAAAAATATTGAGCTCGCCATTTCATCGAATGTGGTTGAGTTTGAAGAAGGGGAATCGCAAATTCGAGAAATCGCTTTAGATTGGACAACCCCTGATTTATTTGAAATAGAAGATGTTTTTCTGAAGGAAGAAGGAGGAGAAAAATGATGACACAAACGAACACTCAAATGACTGTATCCGATTTATCCCATCTCTTATTTGCAAGAGAGTACGCTTATGATATTTTAAGAAGATTTTTTATTGAGGAACCATCACAAGAATATCTCAAATTATTCGCGCAACAAAGAATGATTAAACAATTTCCGTTTATTGATGATTCACCAGAAATTGAAGAAGGAGTAAATGAGATTCAGCAATATCTTTCTGAATTCGATGTTGTTCATAATCAATCTCATTTTGATGATTTACATTGGGACTATACCAGAATGTTTATTGGACCTTTTGAACTGCCGGTTCCTCCATGGGAATCTGTCTATGTCAGAAAAGATCGACTGCTTTTTCAACAGAATACGATAGATGTGAGGAAGGAATATGAGCAGTTTGGATATAAAGTGTTCAATGTCAATTTTGAAGCAGACGATCATATTGGCTTGGAATTGGATTTCCTCTATCACCTAAACAATCGATGTGTAAAGCTATCTGAAGAAGAAACGGGCGCTTTAGAAGAAGTGAAATATCTTCTTAATGAGCAACAGGAATTTTTGAATCACCATCTATTGCCATATGTATCTGAGTTTTGCGAAAAAGTGATTGAGCATGCAGATACTCAATTTTTTAGAGGAATGGCGAAAATATTAAATTCTTACTTAAAAATGGATTCAGAAGTTCTCAATGAACTTTTGAAGATAGATTTCATTCAATAATTTTCTAGGAAAGGAGAATTACAAATGCTAGATCTATTTAAAAAAGCAAATGAGTTCAAAATGACAAGAAGATCATTCATTGGCTGGTCATCCGCTGTTGCCGCTACAGCTGCAATCCCTGTGAGTCATGGCTTAGTAGCAAAGGCACAAACAACAGCTGGAACAAAAGATGCTAGTGGAGAGGGTGTTTGGAAAACGGCTGCTTGCTGGCATAACTGCGGCGGACGCTGTTTAAACAAGGTTCTTGTTAAGGATGGGGTAGTTATTCGTCAGAAAACTGATGATACCCATACGGACAGCCCAGATTATCCACAACAACGGGGATGTATTAGAGGCCGTTCTCAAAGACAACAAGTGTTTGGAGCGGACCGCCTTAGATATCCAATGAAGCGTAAAAACTGGAAGCCCGGTGGAGGAAAGAAGGAATTACGTGGAAAAGATCAGTGGGTTCGGATTTCTTGGGATGAGGCCTTAGATAATGTTGCAAGTGAAATAAAACGTATTTCTGAAAAATATGGGTATGATTCTATTTGGGTTACTGGTGGAGGAGATATGGTCAACGTTCTTTCTGATTACGGAGGATGTAATACAGACTGGGGAACTACTTCTCGCGGCGCATGGACATTTGTTCCAGATATGATGGGTGTTGGGCCAGCACCAGAAAGCAGCATAAACGATAGAATTGATATGCGAAACTCCCAACTGATTGTTCTTTGGGGGATGAATCCTGCTTGGAGCTCTGCAGGAAGTCCAGCTTACAATTTCCTTCAAACCAAAAAGGCTGGTGCAAGATTTATTTCAATAGATCCAATTTATAATGATACGGCCAATATTCTTGGAGCGGATTGGGTGCCTGTACGCCCAGGATCAGACCATGCTTTGGCACTAGGCATGATGTATACACTTTTAGATGAAGATAATCCTTCAACAAATCCATTGATTGATTGGGATTTCTTAAATCGTTGTACGGTTGGTTTTGACAAGGACCATATGCCTGAGGGAGCAGATCCAAAAGAGAACTTTAAAGATTACTTACTCGGTACATTTGATCAACAACCAAAGACACCTGAATGGGCATCTGAAATTTGTGGCGTTGAACCACGCAAAATTCGTCAATTAGCACGTGAAATTGGTTCTACCAATCGTGTAGCACTACTTACTGGATGGGCACCTGCCCGTATAAATGAAGGGGAAGGCTGGGTACAAGCCTTTTCGACTTTAGGAATGATGACTGGACACATGGGACGCTCAGGAAGAATGACCGGAGTAAGTTGTCACTCTCGTGCTAGTAACGGAGGGCAAATATTAATCCAACCTGGTATGAATGGATACATCATTCCAGAAAATCCTGTTACTAATACGATTAATCACAATGAAATTTTCCAAGCAGTCATTGACGGAAAATTTCATCAACAGGATGAAGGGGAGCGGAAAGTCAATATTCAGCTAATGTACAATTCCTTTGGTGCAACCATGCAAACCCGTGTTGATATCTCAAGCGGGATAAAGGCTGCAAGAAAAGTTGAATTTGTCGTTTCAAACGCTTATGTATTAAATACAAATGCCAAATATTCTGATATTGTCCTTCCTGTTACAACGGAATGGGAAAAAGTCGGAGGAGTCTTATCAGGAAACCGTGAGATTTTAATTGCCTATACCCAAATTGTGGATCCGTTGTATGAAGCAAAGAGCGATGTGTGGATTGCAAAACAATTAATGAAAAAGCTCGGGAAGGACCCTTCAAAAGTATACCCATTTGATGAAAAACAAGCTTTCTTTAATACACTTGCAACAAGTACCGTTATCGATGAAAAAGGTGTTAATTTTGAGCCTTTAGTGACGATTACTGCTCAAGATATCAGTGAATGGGGAGTTCAAGGAAAGCCTCAAAAAGGAAGAATTGGACTAAAGGAATTCTTGGATAATGGCCTTTATCAGGTTGAAAGAAAACCTGGAGACCAATACGGGGGCATAGCATATAAAAATTTTGTAGAAGACCCTAAAAAGAATCCATTACCTACTAAGTCTGGTAAATTCGAAATTTATTGTAAAACAATTGCCGAAACTTCTAAAACTGGATGGACAGAGCAATCTCCAATCGCAAAATATGTTCCAAAACCAAAAGGCTATGAATCTACTTTTGATGATTGGGAGAGCAAAAAGAAAGGAAAATATCCATTCCAAGTTATGAACCCACATTATTTAAGACGTTCACACAGTACGCTTAATAATGTTCCATGGTTGCGAGAAGCTTGGCCGAATCCTGTATTTATCAATAAAAGTGATGCGAAAAAACTAGGCATTAAAGAGGGAGAAACGGTATTGTTATCAAATGAATATGGAAAAGTGCTGCGTCCAGCCCATTTGATGGAATCAATGATGCCTGGTGTTATTGGGTTGCCACACGGTGCCTGGGTCGAAATGGATGAAGAGCTAGGAGTAGATAAAGCAGGTGCTGATAATATGTTGTGTGGACCGGTTCCAACTGGCTTTGGAACCTCTGGCTGGAATACAGCAACATGTAATTTAGAAAAATGGGACGGTGAACCACTTGAAGAAGATGTGAAGTGGCCACAACGCATTGTTAAATTTTAAATGAAGGAGGTCGTAGATTATGGCTCAAATGGGTTTCTTTATCAATGTAGCCCAATGTATTGGGTGTAAAACATGTACGGTTGCTTGTAAAGATAAAAATAATTTAGAAGTCGGAAGAAATTTCCGCAGAGTTTATGATTTTGAAGAAGGAACTTATCCGCACCCTTCTATTTACCATATCTCACTTTCTTGTAATCATTGCGATGATCCTGGTTGTGTAAAAGCGTGTCCAACTACTGCCATGCACAAGAGAGACGAAGATGGAGTTGTGGTTGTAGACCATGATAAATGTGTAGGATGCAGGTATTGTGAATGGAACTGTCCATATCAAGGTCCGCAATTTGATGAAAAACTTGGCAAGATGACTAAATGTGATACTTGCCTAGATTTACGGGAAAATGGTGAAGAACCAGCATGTGTAACTTCTTGTGTGATGCGTGCGATTGAATTTGGTCCAATCGATGAATTGCGTAAGAAATATGGAAAAGTCAATGAAATAAAAGGAATGCCAAATGCTTCTATCACCAAACCAAATATCGTCATTAATTATTAATAAAGGAGGTTTTCGTCATGAATGAGTGGGCGTTATTAATCTTTACAGTTTGTATTCAAGCTGCTATTGGCGGAATCTTTATGCTTTCACTATTCTATTACAAAATTTCTAAGCTTGGACAAGAACAAACCTTTCAAGCTATGAAGCTCCCTTTAATTGTCATCGCTGTCTTGTCCATTATTGGACTAGGTGCTTCATTTGCCCATCTAGGTGCGCCAAGCAATGCTTTTAACACGTTAAGACATTTAGGCTCTTCCTGGATGAGCCGTGAGATTTTAGTAACAGGCTTCTTTATTGCTGCAGCATGTATTACAGCCGGATTAAGCTTAGTGCAAAAAAAGGTGAATTTTTGGTTGCTTCTTATTTCAACCGTAATTGGAGCTTTTGATATATATTGTATGGCATCAATTTATTCGAACTCCCTAATCAATGGCTGGCATTCTGCCAATACATTTACATCTTTTTATGGAACAGCATTGGTTCTTGGACCAGTGTTAGCCATTAGTTTTATTGTACCAATGTTAAAAGCAGATCCAGGTTTAGGCAAGAATCTCACCAAGTATTCCTTCTTTATCGCTATTTCTGGGATTGCTGTTCAATTGGTAGGAGTAGCCTTATTTTCTGCAGGCTCTCAGGATATCAATATGATTGCCGGTATGAATGCAAGTGCATCACTTCACAATTATCAGGGAACGATTGCCCTTCGCTGGATTATTGAGGTAATTGGGTTAGGTGGATTAGGATTCTTATCTCTAGCGGATAAAAGAAAATTCTCTCTTTCCTTTATATATGTCGCCTTAGCAGTTCTTGTATTAGCAGAAGGAATGAGTCGGTATTTGTTCTATGTTTTAGGTGTTTAATCAAAGTCTCAAATGAAATATATTTCCACATAATGAAGATTTTATCAAAGTAATTTTAGTTAAAGCTTAAGGAGTGGGTATAGATGTTCTCTAATATTGGAATACCCGGATTAATCCTCGTTTTAGTGATTGCCCTAGTTATTTTTGGCCCTAAAAAGTTACCTGAGATTGGTAGAGCGATTGGTCAAAGCTTGAGAGAATTCAAATCTTCTACAAAAGGAATTATCGAGGATGATGAAGCAGAGGAAGTAAAAGAGGAGAAAAAGGAAGAAGTATAAATCAAAAAATCCCCATAAAAGATATAGTAAGCCCTGGTACATTTTTAGTATCAGGGCTTATTTTTTTGTGAAGAGCTAAGAAAGAAAATATGTATGACTATAAGGAATAATGAACATTCTGCCTAGTGGAAAGAATAGGTGCTTAGGATGGAGTCTTATTTTAAAGTAATGTCATTGGTTTCCATGTCATATCGTACAAAATTTGACCGTAATTTTTGTTTTTGGGGGCCATATGTTCTGATTACCCAAAATTGTATAATGAATTTATGTAAATATGTGAATTGCCTCACAAAAAGATAAGCTAATTGACCAAAGGATAAAATGGATTGAAGTTTGGGATCATTCAAGATTTGTCAGGAATTGAGTTCAAGAAAAACAATTCTTCCTGAGAAATGGCAAGCAAAATAAAGAGAATTCATTCAAAGTGAATCATAAGTTTCATAGAAACTTTTGATATAGATTTTATTTTCTAAGAAAGGAGAATGACCATGTTAGATTTATTTAAAAAAGCAAATGAATTTAAAATGACAAGAAGATCTTTCATCGGCTGGTCATCAGCAGTTGCTGCAACAGCAGCCATTCCAGTGAGTCATGGTTTAGTGGCTAAAGCAAAAACAACCATTGGAACGGAAGATGCAAGTGGAGAAGGTGTATGGAGAACCGCTGCTTGCTGGCATAACTGTGGAAGTCGCTGCTTAAATAAGGTTCTTGTAAAGGATGGAGTTGTCATTCGGCAAAAAACAGATGATACACATCCAGATAGTCCGGATTATCCACAACAACGAGGATGTTTAAGGGGCAGGTCTCAACGGCGTCAAGTCTTTAATACGGATCGAATAAAATATCCGATGAAGAGAAAACATTGGAAGCCAGGTGGCGGAAACAAAGAGCTCCGCGGAAAGGACCAATGGGTTCGAATCTCCTGGGATGAGGCTCTTGAACATATTGCTTCAGAAACAAAGAGAATTCAAGAAAAGTATGGGAAAGAATCTATTTTTGTTTCTGGTGGTGGAGATGTTTGTAAGGTTATGTCAACGATGGGCGGATATACCGACCATACGGGTACGACTTCATGGGGAGCTTGGCTATATACGTATGATAAGCTTGGAGTAGGAGAAGGATTAATGGTTGATGGGATTAATGACCGTCTTGACATGAGAAATTCCCAATTGATTGTTCTTTGGGGGGTTAACCCTGCTTGGAGTACGATGGGAAGTGCAACCTACAACTACTATCAGGCGAAAAAAGCAGGAGCACGCTTTATTTGTATCGATCCACTTTATACTGCTTCAGCCAGTGTATTTGATGCGGATTGGGTACCTATTCGACCAGGTACGGATCATGCGTTGGCACTGGGTATTATGTATACCTTATTGGATGAGGATGATCCGAAAAAGAATCCATTAATTAAATGGGACTTTTTAAATAAATATACGATTGGTTTCGATAAAGATCATATGCTGAAGGGAGTAGATCCGAAAGAAAACTTCAAGGATTATCTTCTTGGAACTTATGATGGTCAACCGAAAACACCTGAGTGGGCTTCAGAAATTTGTGGAGTGGAACCAATGAGAATTCGTCAGCTTGCTCGAGATATAGGGGGAACTGAACGTGTTGCGTTACTAACGGGTTGGGCTGTTGCAAGGATAAGCAATGGTGAAGGCTGGGTGCAAGCATTTTCAACTCTTGGAATGATGACGGGACATATGGGAAGCTCAGGAAATATGACGGGTGTTAGTTGTTGGGAATATTCAGGAAACAATGGGCCAATGCTTTTAACTGCTGGCGATGGAGGATTACCACCTGTTACAAATCCGGTAACAAATATCATCAATGATAATCAAATTTGGGATGCTGTTTTAGATGGAAAGTACTTGCAAATAGGTGAAGGCGAAAGAAAGGTAAATATTCAATTTATCTATCATGGTTTCAACGCTACTCTACAAACCAAAAGTAATATTGGAAGAGGAATTGAAGCACATAAAAAAGTTGAATTTGTTGTCACCAACGCCTATGCATTGACAACGAATGCTAAATACTCTGATATCGTGTTACCAGTAGCAACTCAATGGGAAACAGCGGGTTCTGTGACTGGAGGAAATCGTGAAATTCTCATTACATGGTCAAAAATTATTGAACCATTATATGAGTCAAAAACCGATCAAGAAATAGCAAAAGCACTTTTGAAAAAGTTAGGGAAAGATCCAAAAGCAGTTTATCCAATCAGCGAAAAACAACAGTATTTTAATCAATTAGCGGGAAGTATGGTAGTAAAAGAAAATGGTGCGGATTTTGAACCATTATGCACCATTACTGCTCAAGATTTAAAAGATTGGGGAGTAACAGGAAAACCGCAAAAAGGACGGATTTCTTTAAAAGAATTTGTGGATACGGGAATTTATCAAGTTCCAAGAAAGCCTGGTGACAATTTTGGAGCCATCGCTTATAAAAAATTCATTGATGATCCAAAAGCTAATCCAGTTTCCAGTGAAAGTGGAAAGTTCGAAATCTATTGTAAAGCATTAAACGAAGAATCCAAAAAGGCATTTTCTGAGATTGCCCCAATTGCCAAATATGAACCTAAAGTACATGGTTATGAATCAACATTCGCAGATTGGAAGAAAAAGAAAAAAGGAAAATATCCATTCCAAGTCTTTAATCCACATTATTTAAGACGGTCACACAGTACGTTAGATAATGTCCCACAATTACGTGAAGCTTGGCCAAATCCGGTTTATATAAGCAAAAAGGATGCGAAAGAGATTGGAATAAAAGATGGTGAAACGGTTCTTTTGTCCAATGAATATGGAAAATCTTTACGCCCTGCTAAGGTAGTAGAGACTTTAATGCCGGGAGTGGTTGCCCTACCGCACGGAGCTTGGGTGGATATCGATGAAAAAGGAATTGACCATGCAGGTGCTGACAACTATTTAGTAGGTCATATACCAACCGGTTTAGGAGCTTCAGGCTTTAACTCAGCAAGATGCGATGTTGAGAAATGGGACGGAGAGCCACTCGAAGAAGATGTGAAGTGGCCACAGCGCATTATTAAATTCTAATAAAGAAGGAGGTCCTGATTGTGGCTCAAATGGGTTTCTTTATTGATGTAGCAAAATGTATAGGATGTAAAACATGCACCATTGCATGTAAAGATAAAAGTGATTTAGAAGTCGGAAGAAATTTCCGCAGGGTGTATGACTTTGAAGAAGGGACTTTCCCTCATCCAACTACTTATCATATCTCTCTTTCATGTAATCACTGCGATGATCCAGGTTGTGTCAAAGCATGTCCGACGACCGCTATGCATAAGAGAGAAGAAGATGGAGTTGTTGTTGTAGATCATAATAAGTGTGTAGGATGCAGGTACTGCGAATGGAACTGTCCATATCAAGGTCCGCAATTCGATGAAAAACTTGGCAAGATGACCAAATGTGATACTTGCTTGGATTTACGGGAAAATGGTGAAGAACCTGTATGTGTTGCTTCTTGTATTATGCGTGCAATTGAATTTGGACCAATCGATGAATTACGCAAGAAATATGGAAAAGTCAATGAAATAAAAGGAATGCCAAGTGCTTCCATCACTAAACCAAATATCGTCATTAATTATAAATAAGGGAGGGGTTCCTCATGCATGAATGGGCATTATTAATCTTTACGGTTTGTACACAGGCTGCTATTGGCGGAATCTTTATGCTAGCGCTATTCTATTACAAAATTGCTAAGCTTGGACAAGAACAAACCTTTCAAGCTATGAAGCTCCCTTTAATTGTCATCGCTGTCTTGTCCATTATTGGATTAGGAGCTTCATTTGCCCATCTAGGTGCGCCAAGCAATGCTTTTAACACGTTAAGACATTTAGGCTCTTCCTGGATGAGTCGCGAGATTTTAGTAACAGGCTTCTTTATCGCTGCAGCATGTATTACAGCTGGATTAAGTTTAGTGCAAAAAAAGGTAAATTTTTGGTTACTTCTCCTTTCAACTGTAATTGGAGCATTTGATATTTATTGTATGGCATCTATTTATTCACACTCTCTAATCAACGGCTGGCATTCTGCTAATACTTTTACATCTTTTTATGGAACGGCATTCGTTCTTGGGCCAGTGTTGGCTGTTAGCTTTATCGTTCCGATGTTAAAAGCAGATCCGAACTTAGGAAAAAATCTCACGAAGTACTCCTTCTTCATAGCTATCTTTGGGATTGCTGTTCAATTGGTAGGTGTAGCCCTATTTTCTGCAGGCTCTCAAGATATCAATATGATTGCCGGTACGAATGCGATAAGTTCTTTACACAACTATCAAGGAACGATTGCTATTCGCTGGATTATTGAGGTAATCGGTTTAGGCGGTTTAGGCTTTTTATCATTAGCGGATAAGAAGAAAATTTCTCTTTCCTTTATCTATGTTGCCCTTGCTGTTCTTGTATTGGCGGAAGGAATGAGCCGATATTTATTCTATGTATTAGGCGCTTAAAAAGGCAAAACTCTTAAAATTGGCATAATTCCTTTCGTCATTGTATTCGGAAAGTATTATACTAGAAATAAAGAGTTCAACAAAGTTTAATCCAGTTAAACCCTTTGAAAAAACTTTCTATGTTTAAGGAGTGGGTATAGATGTTTTCAAATATTGGAGTACCCGGATTAATATTACTTCTCGTCATCGCCCTTGTTATTTTTGGCCCTAAAAAATTGCCTGAAATTGGGAGGGCTGTTGGTCAAAGTTTAAAAGAATTTAAATCCTCAACAAAGGGTATTATTGAGGATGATGAAAAAGCTGAAGTAAAAGAAGAAGTAAAGGAAGTTAAAACGGAAGAATAGAACTTCCCTATTTTCAATTATTACAAAAGAAAAAAGCAATCTTCTATTAGAATAACGATGAGAAGATTGCTTTTTTATTTTCGTTTTTTTCACAAAGATTGTTGTTTTTTTGAACAGATTTTAAATACTTATGATAGGGCTTCTGATTCGGATTTGATGGTTTTGAAATCTATTATGCTGTCCGAATGCGCCCAAAAGGGTTCTCAAACAAATTTTTAACTAAAAGCAACAAATTTTACAAAAAGAACCTGTATCTTTGAATAAGCTAGTCCCCTATTTTTAAAAATGGGGAGAACTAATCGCTTTTTAGTATTCTTCGTTCGAAAGCATTGCAGCAATGTATTCATGAAGCTTGTCTTCTTCATAATTACTTAGTTCTCTCATGGGAATCACCGTTAATTTTGTCGGATCACTCCCTCGCACTTCTGCTACTAAATTTTCATTAAGGAATACGTTAAATGCCGGTTCATCGGCATGTGAACTCTCAATTGCTTCTTTATGGAAATTTGGTTTGTTTTCTTGCATTTTTATCCCTCTTCTCACATGATTTAGTCTTAGGATTTCCATTAATATGAGAAATAGTATTTTATAAGCGAATTTCAATTCGCTAAGTAAAAAAACAAAATGAAGAATATTTACCAGATGTTTAATTTTGTTTTGAAAATGGTCGGATATATTATATGATGTATATGAATAGAAAAATAAATTATTCATATGTTTTTAATGAGGTGAATAAAATGCCTAGAGGCTTTAATGAACAGGAAAAGGCAAGAATCAAGCAAATTTTATTGGAAGAAGGGAAAATCCTTTTTAGCCGTTTTGGATTAAAAAAAACAAGCATTAATGAATTAGCTAAAGCAGCAAGTATTGCTCCTGGATCATTTTACACCTTCTATCAGTCGAAAGAGGAATTATTTTTTGAAATTATGGAAAAGGAAGAAGAAATCATTAAAAGTCAGTTTTTAGATTTTGATATGACTAAGGAACATGATCCGAAACAAGCAATGAAAGATTTACTTTTACAAGCCTTTGCTAATCTCGAAAGGAATACTTTGTTTTCCCAACTTTTTCTTGAAAATAATTATGAAGCTATTCTCAGAAAATTGCCTCAAGAAAAGTTGGAATCTCATTTTAAATTGGATTCAAATGCTGCAGACCTTATAGTGAACAAATGGAAGGAAAAAGGACTTATTCGGGAGATAGATAGCGAGGTCTTGGCTGGTTTATTTCGAGCCTTATTCACTATAAGCCTTCATAAGGAAGAAATTGGGGAAGAAGTGTATCCTCAAACACTTGAGTTATTAGTTCATTTTATTGTTGAAGGACTCGCAAATAATGAGGGGGATGAATAATGGAAGATATCATTTATACTGAAAATCTCTCCAAAAGCTATCGTGGATATCATGCCGTTCATCATGTATCTTTACAGGTTAAAAAGGGAGAAATCTATGGATTTTTAGGGCTGAATGGTGCAGGAAAAACGACAACGATACGAATGTTGCTTGGTATGATACGTCCAACTTCTGGATCATGCTTTATCAATGGTCAAAAGGTGAATGCGGGAAACTATCACATATGGAACCAGGTAGGCTATATGGTTGAGACTCCTTATGCTTATCCTGAACTAACGGTAAGGGAGAACCTCAGAATTGCATGTGATACTCATCAAATCACCGATTATTCCGTAATTAGTCGCGTGATGGATCGTCTAAAATTAACGGCATATGAAAATAAAAAAGCAAAGGAATTATCAATGGGAAATGCTCAAAGATTGGGAATAGCTAAAGCCATGCTCCATAATCCACAGGTTTTATTATTAGATGAGCCAACAAATGGTTTGGATCCAGCAGGTATCGTTGAGATACGAGAATTGTTACAGGAGCTCGCTCATAAAGAAAGAACAACGATTTTTATTTCTAGTCATATACTTGGAGAAATTTCAAAAATTGCTACGAAAATTGGAATTATCCATGATGGAAGGTTAATCGAGGAGCTCAGTAAAGAGGAGTTAGACCAAAATCGTTTTGTCAAGCTATTAATAAATACACGCGATAATAATGGTGCACTACGAGTGCTTTCTAATTTAGGATACACGGTAAAGATTAATGAAAGAGGATTCCTGGAAAGCTATAGCAAGGAAGCGGTGAATCATCCGGACAAATTGGCTTCAGACTTAGTTCGTGCTAATCATCCACCCACCATGTTACTAGTAGAAGAAGAGGATTTAGAATCATACTTTTTGCGAGTAGTTGGTAAGAAGGAGGACGAATTTCATGCATCAAATGTCTAAGTTAATATCAGCAGAGTTACGTAAAACCTCTAAATCAAAAGTTATTTGGATTACTTTTATAGCTTTTACGATATTGCCAGTTATAGGTAGTTTTTTTATGTTTGTGCTAAAACATCCTAATTTGGCGGAAAATTGGGGGTTAATTGGAGAAAAAGCTCAACTTGCTGGAAAGGCAGATTGGCCATCATATTTAGGTTTTCTTGCACAGGGAATCTCTATTGGTGGAATTTTTGTATATGGTTTTATGACAAGTTGGATTTTTGGAAGAGAATATATGGACCGTACGGTAAAGGATTTATTAGCCCTTCCTTTTCCTCGAATTTATGTTCCTATGGCAAAATTTGTTGTAATCTTTATTTGGTCATTCATTGTAACAATATGGATTATTGGTTTAGGTATTTTCTTGGGCTTTATAATCGGATTAGGAGGATGGTCAACTGAGGTTTGGCAGCATGGGATAAATGTGCTTATCATAGCTTCAATTCTGACAATAATTTTAAGTACTCCAGTTGCATTCTTCGCTTGCTACGGGCATGGCTATTTAGCTTCTATTGGTTTTGTTATTATAACCATAGTAATGTCACAAATCATTGCAGCTATTGGTTATGGGGATTATTTTCCTTGGGCAATTCCAGCTTTGTTCAGTAATGTTAGTGGGGAGGGAAATATTTTAGAGCCTGCTAGTGTATTTATTGTGCTAATTACAAGTTTATTAGGGTTTTTCAGTACTTTGAGCTTTTGGAGATTTGCTGATCAAAACGTGTGAGATGAGGTGCGTAGGTTTCTTAAATTAATTTCAAAAATTTTTCCTATTTAACAATGATCAGTTCGAATTAATAAACTAATCAGCTTTTGTGGTGGTAGGCAAGGAGACGGCGACATAAGCCTATACCATCCATAGCTAGGGTATGTTATACAATCTTCATATAGCAAAATTTGAACGGATATATTAGAAATGAAAAACCCTTGCAATGCAGGGGCTTTTTTAAGGAAAAGGTCTTTATTCATCTTCCAAATTTCCTTTTCCCCACTCTTATCTTCCTGCTTCCTTCGATCTGTTTATATTCTTTAGAGCCCTCGTAACGGTAACGCGGTTCAAATCTGTTAAAAGAGCAATATCCTCATGTGTCAAGAGCGAAACGTCTATACCGACATCATGAAGCAAATCAAGAATATAGTTTACCTTATCTTCACTATTATCAGTTTGTACGTGTAATAGATGTCTAAGATTCGACTTCAATCGAAGATTTGTAGCTTCTAAAACAGTGTTGGCAAAAACTGGATTTTGTGAGAAAAGATCATTGAACAATGTATTCGAAAAAAGACATAGGGTTGCCGGAGTTAAAGCTTCTAAATAATAATATTCATCATTTCCATTATTGTACAAATCATTCATTTTAATAAAACTACCTGGTGAAAAAATTTCTATACTTTTTTGTTTCCCCTCTTCTGTGAGAAAAATGGAGATAACTAAGCCCGATTTGACAATGGCATATTTGCGGGAGGATTGATTAAAAATCAATTCTTGCTTCGGATTTAAGGTTAAGTGAACACATTTTTTGCATATTCTAAGGTTGGTAATACTATCTAGACTTCGACAAAATGTATTTTCATGACAGCATTCTTGCATATGCATACTCATATCCCTCCCTGAATTCAAGAAAAATAGGACTTATTAAGCGCTTTCATCTTTTGTATGATCAATAAAATAATCATTCATAGTTTAATAGTACTACATTATACTGCTGTCAAGTATTTAAAACATGTGAATTTATTTACAAATTATAATATTAAAATTATAAACTTTTTGTAGTATATGCTACTTATTAATTGTGTAACAAACTACTGAGGATAAAAGATGAAAAAAATAGAATGGTACTTGTAAGGATAATATGGAAGAAGACCTGTTGACATTAAACTATCGTATACAAAAAAGGAAAGCAGGGAGGTATTACTTCAGAAAAAATATCAAGATTATAGTGGTAACCATGAAGAAGAGTACACAATTAATGTTTAGGTATATGTCGGAGGGTTTGTAGAAATTATGCATCTATTAATCGGCTATTAATGAAGACGATAATTTTACAAACGCATTCAATCAGAAAGAAAGTCCTGCGAAAGTAAAAGTTATTGTCATTATGCCCGCTAATCAGCAGCATGAACGAATGTAATCCAATCTATACGTAATCATAGAGTTCTCTTATTTGTTGTAAACGAAAAAGAGGAGGAGAGTTTTGTCTGCTCTTGTCCGTACTAGTAAGTACGGAATTTAGATAAAAAAGATCAAATAATTATGAAAGGGAGGAAGATGCAGTGGAAAAGGAGAGTACAAATATTTTTCAACGAAAATTAGACAGAAGAAAATTCCTAAAGGGCAGCGCTGCAACGGCGGTGGTGGTTGGAGCTGGTATTGCTTTACCAGGGGGAGCAATGAAGACGTTGATTCCTGTTGAGGCAAAAGCGGCAACCAAAGCAGCAAAGGGAGAACGAGTAGTTAACAATATTTGTCAAGGATCTTGTTACGGTCATTGCCCAATGCACGCCATTGTCAGGGATGGTAAGCTTGTCCGTACGCGGGCAATAAACTTGAAAAAGACAGAAGTTGCCGACTATAGCCGGATTTGTTCAAAAGGGACTTCATGGCCGCAATACGTCTATGCTCATTCGCGCATCAAACATCCGTATAAACGCGTTGGAAAGCGTGGGTCAGGAAAATGGGAGCAAATTAGTTGGGATGAAGCAATTAAGACTGTCACGGAGAATTTTAAAAAAGTTCAAGCTCAATACGGAAAAAGCAGTGTCACCATGTGTTATGAAGGTGGCATCCTAGCTCCAAGTTTACTTGGTCCTTATACGCGAATGATGAATTTGATTGAAGCTAGCCATTTTACGAGAACAGATGATTTTGCATTTACTGCTTATTGTATGAATTTAGTCACTGGTGCCAGTTATGCCTATGGCAATGATTTTCGAAGCCAAGATGTAAGAGGAGCAAAAAACATTGTTCTTATGGGAGTAAATGTTCCAGAAACAGCACCGCAATCCTATCAATTTATTGCAGATGCTGTTGATAATGGAGCGAAATTAATTGTTATTGATCCTAATTTCAATACTATCGCAGCAAAGGCTAAAGTTTATGCACCTATAAGACCGGCGACCGATGGGGTTCTTTGCATGGCTATGATTAATTATATTGAACAACATAAATTGACCAATGAGACTTACTTAAGGAAATGGACTGTTGCTCCTTTTTTGGTAAAAGAAAAGGATGGCCTTTATTTAAGGAAAAGTGACCTCACGGGTAAAGGAGCAGGAACACCCGAAGATGATTTTGTTGTTTGGGATAGCAATAAAGGCAAATATGGATATTCAAAGGAAGTAGCTAATCCTGAAATTAGAGGAACTTATGAAATTAAAGGAATGAAGGTTAATACAGCTTATCGTTTGTTACTAAACAGAATAGAGCCATTTACGGTTAAAAGGGCATCTAAAATATGTGATCTCCCAGCTTCTGTGATTGAAGAGATTGCACAAGCCTGCGCACAAAATCCTACGGAAATTATTCCTGGTGTTAGTATTGACCATTATCGAGGTGGATACGGTACCGTGATGGCTCTAGGGGCTTTACAAATGGTAACAGGTAATCTTCCATTTACCACAAATTTAGCAAGTGTGAGTGTTGGTTGGCCAGTAGCCGGTTTTTATCCGGAGGAACAAAAGCATCCTGTCTCTACCAAGGAAGTTACACCATTTATGTTAAAAGATCTTGTTGAAAAAGGGAAACATGAACTAGAAGGTGGTCATGTTGTTGAAATGCCAATCAAGGCAATAGCTTTATTCGGTGGTAACCCTGCAGCAAGCCTTCCTGATCATCAGAATACGATAGCTGCACTTAAAAAAGCTGATTTTGTGGTTTCATCCAGTATAGAATGGGACGATAAATCCATATATTCAGATATTGTTTTGCCAGCTTCAACTCAGTTTGAGCAAGATGGTCTGCTTGATACCTCGATTTATCTTTTATATGCAGAAAAAGCCATTGAGCCATTATTTGATTCAAAACCGGATTGGCAAATTGCAAAGTTGATTGCAGAAGGCATGGGGCAAGAAAAATATTTTGAAAATTTTGATGGACAAACAGCATTAGACATGGCTATTAAGGCTTCACCTGCTGCTCAGGGCATGGGAATTACCTTAGACAAGGTGAAGCAAGCGGGAATTATTCAGTTTCCTTCAGTGCGCGCTAACCAATTCTTTACGGTTACTGGCAGAGCTCAATTCTATGATGAAAATCCAAAACCAAATAAAGACTTTGGCCAAAAGATTGATGTGGAAAAATTGAGGCTGCCTTATTTTGATGTGCCATTTGAGGCATGGACAGAAACGATTGACGAATATAAAAAGAACCCGTTGGCTGATAAATATCCATTAGTTTATATTACCGGAAGTCGTCGATTTAGAACTCATGCTGCTTTTGGTTATCAAAAGGTTCTTCGTGAACTGGAATCAGAGCCAAGGGTTCGCATCAATCCAAAAGATGCCAAGGCCCGAGGAATTAAGGAAGGTGATTTAGTCAAACTGTACAATGACCGCGGTCATGTGGTGGCCCGTGCCATTTTCCATCCGGGTATACGTCCAGGCGTTGTCGATATGGACAGGGGTTGGCAAACTGATCAATATGTCAGCGGCCATTATAATAACCTAACACATCTCAAGTTTGATCCGGGTACAGTAAATGACTGTTTCTATGATGTATTATGCGAAATGGAAAAGGCGTAAGGGGGGAATGAAAAATGCGTTATGGAATGCTCATAGATTTGAAACGCTGTATGGGTTGTAACAACTGTGCAGTATCTTGTAAGATAGCCAATAATTTACCTGATGATATATGGTGGAACCGTGTGCTTACAGTTGGCGGTAACTACGTGGACACAGCAACAGGAGAATATCCAAATAAATTGCATATGAAACATGTGCCAATTGGTTGCCAGCATTGTGGAAATCCTCCTTGCGTAAAAGCTTGCCCTACTGGTGCTACCTATAAGCGAAAAGAGGATGGCATTGTTGTGCAAGACTATGACAAGTGTATCGGTTGTCGTATGTGTATGGTGGCTTGCCCATATAATGCTCGATCCTTTAACTGGAAAAAACCTGAATATTATGTAGGATTTGCAACAGGAGATGCAGATGCTGCCAAACATCAGTACAACGTTGTAGAGAAATGCACATTCTGTATAAATCGTATCAGTCGTGGTGATGAACCAGCCTGTATGGAATTATGTCCGGCACGTGCTCGGATCTGGGGGGACCTTGACGATCCAAATAGCGAAATCAGCCGTAGGCTCAAGGGGAAAAACTATGTAAGGCTGTTAGAAGAAAAGGGTACAGATCCAGCTATTTACTATATTGAATAGAAAGGAGAACGGTAAACCATGAGAAAAGGGAATGCTATTACATTGGGAGTGTTTTCAGCCCTGACCATTCTCGGTATTGTTTGTTGGGTCTTACAGTTAACGAGAGGCCTACAACTTACGAATCTAAATAATTTCAGCACATGGGGGCTCTATATTATCGGTTTCATGCTATTTACTGGAATTGCAGCAGGATCGCTTATCTTCACTTCCTCCGCTTATCTTTTTAAAGGAATGGAGGAATACAAACCCTATACGAGAATTTCATCCTATGTTGGGGCCATATGTGGTGTTCTTGCAGCTGGACTTTTCATCATTGTAGACATAGGAAATCCAGAACGAGCTTGGCATATCATTTCAAGTGCCAATATTACTTCACCTATGTTTTGGGATACGATTATCCTACTTTGCTATGTCATTATTGGCATCTATTTTACCCGTCAGCTCATGATAGTACAGGAAGGAAAGAAGGACGAAAAAAGTTTAAAGGTCATATCCCTGGTAGCCTTTATTGCCGGACTAGCGGTGATGGTAACTTCATTTGTCTTTGCATTGCAGGTTGCTCGCCCATTATGGAACAATCCGGTGCAGCCTTTATCTTTTTTAGCGGCAGCGATAGTAATAGCTCTTTCCTTGCTAATCATTATTTTTGCGATATTGAACAAAAGCGGCTATATCGTAATGAGCAGGAGTCATCTAAAAAAACTTGGAATACTTGCCGGTAGCATTCTCTTGTTTGAACTATGTGTTGTTCTTGGAGAAGCTGTAATAGGCTTGTATGCAGGTTCCGGGGAAGAATCGAACATCAGCTCATGGCTAGTAACCGGAAGTGGAGCCCCATTTTTCTGGGTAGAAATCGTTTCGATTGTATTAGGGGCCGTCTTATTCCTATACAAAAATCCCGCAACAACCGTAACTGGGGCAGGTGTTTCAATTTTCGCGATTTTTATGATCAAATATAATCTTTTACAAGCGCAATTGCTTAATCCGTTAATTACTTATGCAGGTCCAACCGGATACAATGCTAGTCAAGCAAGTCTTGGAGTCTATATCCCTTCCTTAATCGAAGTGGGGGTTTCTATAGGCATTGTCGCTTTGGGTGGATTACTGGTACTTATCGGTTTGAATAAGCTGAATTTAGGAACGGGTTTCAAACAAAATCCTACTGATTCACCTATTACTCACTTGAGAGAAACGTCATAAATATATCATTTAAGAAACGAATATCTAAAACCAGCAGGTTGATTTTGGCTTGCTGGTTTTGGATATATTCAAAAAAAAGCGATTTTAGTCTCATAAAAAGAAAAGGAGTTGAAATAAACAATGCCGAGTACTGTTGAATATACCACTAAAGAACTCCAAATCCAAAATTCTGTAGCTGCTTCCGACATGTATCGATTATTATCCATGTTTCTCCATCTTCCAAAAGAAGAAATGGCTATTGGAATATTAGATGGTTCATTAGCAGAAGATGTTGTGGAGATTTTTATGGAACTAGGTGTTTATGATAGCAGAATAGAGATAATGAAAGCAAAGCTAGATACTCTACAAGAAGGGAAATCGAGTACAAAAGAAGTTTTAACTGACATGAGGCAGGAATATACCCGATTATTTACACACCCTAAGAAACCAGCTATCGAAATTTATGAAACTACTTTTCTTTTTAACCCTAGTGAGGAAAATAAGGAAGGGACTACACTTTTTATCAGTCCGGCAGCTCTTGATGCGGAACGATGCTATAATCAGGCAGGTTTAATAAGATCTATGGAAGTGAATGAACCTAGTGACCACATGGCAACAGAGTTGGAATTCATGGCGTTTTTATATTTGCAAAAGGGCATTGCATTAAAGGATAACAATTTTGAGAAAGTCATCAAAAGGAATGAACAGATAAAGGAATTCTCAGAAATTCATTTACAAAAATGGGCGATGAAATTTTTTGACCGTTGTAGTTCCTCTAGTGAGAGTGCCATATACCAAATCTTTGGTCATATTGGCGGCACATTTTTGAGCATAATGCTTGAAAGTTAAACCCATTCGCTTTAGAGGAGGTATAACATGATATTCGCTAATGGCTCATTTTTAGAGATTGAAGAGAATAAATGTTTGAATTTGATTCATCACGGAGTTGAGTGTAACCATTGTATAGGAAACTGTCCAAATCAAGCTCTTCATTTTGACAATGATCACGTCTATCTTGAAAAAGAAAAATGTATCGGTTGTGGTTTATGTTTTAATGATTGTCCAACTGGCGTTTTTCGTTCGAAACATTGGGACGAGATCACTGTAATTAAAGCTGTTGAAAAGAAAGAATGGAAAATCACAGAATTCTTTTGTGAAAATCATAAAGCACCTTATAAGCAGAATAGAGATAAGAAACGAGGTGCGATACAATTACCTGCCTGCTTAAGCATTATGTCCAAGGGAGGCTGGTATGAGTTGGGTTTATACACTGAATTAGAATTACATCGTGAAGAGTGTGAAGCTTGTCCAATGTCCGAGACACTCACTCGCTTAGAATATAATATTGGAACTGCAGCGGAATGGTTGAAGGCTTGCGGAAAAGAACCCAAAATCAGTTTTATTTTTAAAAATGTGAATGAATCAACGAAAAGAAATTTAAGAGCGATTGAAACGGGTTTAAAAGTGACATCCAGAAGAGAGTTATTTATTTCCCTTAAAGACTTTGGGAGAAAAGAGTTAATCAATAGAGTGGATAAATTTGTGCATTTTTCATCTTCATCAAGGAAATCAAATCAAATGATCCCAGGAAGCTGCTTACCTGAATGGAGAAAGAGATTAGCGAATATTTATCCAAAGAACCAGAGCCATGTTTCTTCTTCAGCATATTGGCCGTCCATAAAAATAGATAATGAAAAATGTGTTAAGTGTGAAATGTGCAGCAAATTTTGCCCCGCAGGAGCTTTACGAACAGTTATACAGGATGGTACTATTTCTCATTATTTTTCTAGTGGATTATGTTTAGATTGCAGGACATGTCAATTATTTTGTCCACGTCAAGCGATTACTAGGGGAAGGGAGCAGCTGGATAATCCTTTTGAAACTCAAACTATTGCTACTAAACGTGTAGGTGAGTGTCAAATATGTGGAAATCCTACCTCTGATTCATTAAAACATTTTTGCTACATGTGTGAAACAGAAGCTGTAAATGAAAATCAACTAGCTGAATCCTTTAAAAAAATCTTTTTATCCATATAAAGATCAGTCCTAGAACATCTTTTTCAAGCATCAACAAAATTGTGAAAAAATGAGCATGTTATGGAGGTTCACTATGAATCAACTTATTCAAGATCCCGATCAAGAGTTGGAAAATAAATTAGGAAATGTTTCATTGGACCGTGCCGACTTATATCAATTGTTGATTAGGGCCGTTCAATTCCCTACCCTTATGCTAGCAGAAAGCTTATGGAATGGGTCATATTATTCAAAAGTGGAGAAGTCAGTACAGTGGGTGAATGACCGAGAAGGGATATATCAAGCTTCATTGGAAAAATTGAAGAAGGTAGCAGAGAATAAGACGGGGAATGATCCTGTTAAGTTGTTAAAAAAGATGAAAGAGGATTATACACACTTATTTCTCACTCCTAATCAGACAGTTGTCTCTCCATTTGAAACCGATTATGGACAGATAGCACAGGATTTAGTCGTTGAGTCCCTCAATAAGGTATATAACAAAGAAAACTGTTATATTTTGCCTGATTCAAATGAATCAATAGATCATATATGTACAGAGTTTAGCTTTCTCTCTCATCTATGTCTGCAGGAAGGAATATCATGGAAAAACGGTGAAGTGGTTGCAGCGAAAAAATGGAAAATGAAACAACGAGCATTCACTGTTCATCATTTAAGAAAGTGGGGCATTTCTTTTTTTGAAAATGTGGGCATTCATGCAGAACTCGAAGCTTACCAAGCAATTGCATCAGTAGGGAAGATGTTTATGATCTTAGAACATGGGAATTAGGTAGTTCATTGCTCGAATTATACTGGACTTTGGAAAGAGAATGAGTTCGATGCAAATATGGAAGCGGAAGAAGATTCTTATTTTTACAGCTTGTTGTTGTCTGGTTCTTACTGCTATTTATCAGCATTTCATCACTAAACAGGATACGCTTAGCATGCTGCAGAGGGCAGAGCCGGCTGCAGCTAGTTATAAAGAACTCGAAGGTGTTTATCCAACCTATGAACTATTCAATCAAAGCAGGAAGTTCTTAAGCTACGCAGTCTTATCAAGTGCATCTGGATATGGTGGCTCAATTACAATGCTCACGACCATTAATAAAAAAGGCAGAATCGATTCTGCTGTTATTCTCGAAAATGCCGAGACTCCTACTTATTTAAAAAGAGTAATGGAATCAGGGTACCCTGAAAATCTTCAAGGACAAGCTGTTGCAAAATCATTAAAATCAAATCAAAAACTTGATGCGGTAAGCGGGGCAACGAGAACAACGGAAGGTATTCTAACAGCTGTACAAAAGGGCATAGCACAAGTAGGGAAGAATCAACTTGACATTGCGGTCCCTAAGGTAGCGTCTTACCATTTTCAATGGGAAGATGGAGCAATTGTCCTCTTGTTGATTTTGACTGTGGTTGCAGCAATTCTTAAATTAAAAAAATTTCGAATCCCTTTATTCATTGCATCCGTAATGATTATTGGCTTTATGGCAAAATCGTCATTAACACTCGGAAACTTTATGAGTATCTTGATGAACAAAATGCCAGTCATAACGGAGCGGCCGGTATGGTTTTTGGCTGTTTTCGGGATCTTGGTTGTTACCTTTATTTTAGGAAAGAATGTCTATTGCGGATGGCTTTGCCCTTTTGGCGCAATCCAGGAAGGAATTTATAGAGCACTTCACCTGTCTAATAACCGGGTAGACCCTAAAATTATGTCTGCATCTAAGAAAAGCCAGTGGATACTTATTTGGTTAGCTGCCATGCTGGGATTATTTTTTCATAATCCAGGGATTGCTAGTTATGAGCCTTTTTCTCCTTTTTTCGGAGGAGCAGGGAATACAGCTCAATGGATTATGATGGGAATGGTATTAGTGCTCTCTATTTTTGTGCTTCGCTTTTGGTGTCGATGCTTTTGTCCTGTCGGCAGTGTGCTAGATTTTATAGCACAAATGAAAAGAAAATGGAAGAAAATTGTGCATCGAAAACCAAATTTTCAGCATGTTATTGGAAATAGCGAAGCCTCCAGATGTAGTTCATGCCAGTCAAGGCATTCGGTCTGTCAGAAAAAAGAAAAGAACAAGGCATCATTAAGTTTTTTTAATAAACTCATTATTAGTTTCATTGTCATTATGGATTTCCTCATTATTGCAGCATTGCTTCAAAATGCAGGACTCATATAGGAGGGAGGGGTTAGGATGTTAACCAATATTGGTATTCCAGGATTAATCTTAATTTTAATTTTAGCATTAGTGATTTTTGGTCCCAAAAAGCTTCCAGAAATTGGACGAGCAGCTGGGCAAACATTAAAGGAATTTAAAAAAGGCACGAAGGATTTACTTGAAGACGATGACAAGGAAAAGATGACAGATTCTAATCAATCAACAGAAACTACAAACACTCTCTAAGTCTATTAAAAAATATAAAGGGAAATTGAATTTTCACAGGATTTTTAGCTGTGAAAATTCAATTTCCCTATTTATTTATAATGAAGATTCAATCCTGCTGATATTGCTTTTGATCCATCATTCCCGATAATCATTCCTTCTACGTCAGGGGTATCTTTTATCAATTTTAATCCTTCTTTTTTTCCAAGAATAAAAGTAGCGGTTGCCAGGGCATCTGCAAGTGCAGGACTTTTGGCAATAATGGTGCTGCTTGCTGTTTTTTCTGCAGGGTAGCCGGTTCGGGGATCAATGAGATGGCCATATTTTTTCCCGTCGATCGTAAAGCTTTGCTCATAATTTCCTGAGGTGTCCACGACCTGATTATGAGGTTCCACATAACCGAGGGTTTCATCTAATTGGAGAGGATTGCGAATGCCAACGCGCCATGAGGATTTATCTGGCTTTTCTCCAATCGTATAAATATTGCCTCCTGCTCGAACCATGGCAGATTGAATTCCAGCTTCCTTTAATATCTCCATCCCTTTTTCAACAGCGAACCCCTTTGCAATAGCCCCCAAGTCAATACTCATTCCGATTGTTGGAAGAAAAGCGGTATAATGATTAGCGTTTAAGTCGATTTTTCTATAATTTGTTAATGGCAAATGACTCTTTATTTCTTTAGAAGAGGGTAAGGTTTTTTCTCTTTTTGCCGTTTGCCAAAGCTGCACTAGGGGACCAATTGCAGGATCAAAAGCGCCTTTTGTTAAGTCAGCGATTTCTAATGACCGCTCTAACAACTCAAACGTATCTTGTGAAAGAGAAACAGTTTTTTTTCCGGCAGCTGCATTAAGTTTCGATATTTCGCTGCTTTTTGAATAAAAGTTTGTGACTTGATCAATAGCTGCCATCCTTTCTAAAGCTTTTTTACCAGCCCTTTCAGAACCAGAGCCATAAGCCTCTATATAGACTTCGGTATCAAAAAGAAATTTAGTCTCCCGGAAAACTTCTTCAGACTTGGAGGGTTGACATGAAGTTAAGAGGCTTGCAAGTAAAACGAGAATAAAGAACATGATTCCTTTTTTCATGATAAAATCCTAACCACAAGTTTATTCGGTTTGCATATAATTGATTCACCTGGTTCACGGATGAATCCCATCTTTGCACAGATTTTCCGTTCGCAGATATCACTGTCTTCATGAACAAATATTCGTTTGTTATCCACAACAATGTGAGCTTTCCCATTTTTAACTGGAATAAAAAATTCCTCCTTGTTAGATGAAAAAATTCCTTCCTTAACAATTTTTCCACCCACTGTAACCTGCCATTGGGGTTCCGACATTCCCATTAACACTTTGGCTAGTGTGTCTTTATTCCCAAGCAAAAGGGCACTTCCAGCTGCAGCACCAACTGAAAGACTATATTTTATGAATTTTCTTCGATTGCTCTTTTTTTGGAGGGTCATTCTACTCACTTCCTAATATGATATGGGGTTTATTGTTCAATTGTGAGCATTCTAAACAATAAATGGATTTTTAATCTGTACTTTTGTGATTATAAAATTTCTCCATAAGCAACATGATAGATAAGTCCTTTTAATTCATTTTAGCACTTTGCCATATATCCTTTTGTAGCAAATGATACAAAGGTACTTAAAAATAATTTGATAAAAATGATGATTGATTTCATTTTCGTTTCCCCTTTATAAATATCATATTATTACTCTATTACCACTAGTTTGTTTCCAAACCTCACCTATCCAGTTTTATCACAAGTTTACAATCTATTAATCTTTAATTTATGCACTATTTACAATAATCAAACAACTGCTCAATATTTTTCTTTTACAATCAAATTTGAAAAATAAAGAGGAGTGATTCGTTTGAAGAAGAATGTAATCGTAAGTGCAGCTTTATCTATTGCAGCTATGACAAGTTTGGGTTTTAGTCAATTGACAGATGCGAAAGCTTCGTCTTATGGAAAGCAGGATGATCATGGGAAAGCCAAAAATGTGATTGTTTTCGTAGGGGACGGAATGGGAGCTAGCCATCGTGAAGCAATCCGTTTGGCCACAGTTGGTTTAAAAGGAAATCTTGCAATGGATGATATGACTGTTTCAGCACAGGTACATACAAGTTCAACTTCAGGTATAACGGATTCAGCGGCGGCTGCAACAGCGATGGCATCAGGTATTAAAACTTATAACGGAGCTGTCGGTGTGGACTCTAACAAAAAAAATGTAAAAACCATCCTTGAAATGGCTGATAAAGCAGGGAAATCAACAGGTTTAGTGACTACAAGCCAGATTACAGATGCAACTCCTGCGGCTTTTGGTGCACATGTTACGGACCGTTCTAAGCAAAGTGATATTGCAAAACAATATTTGGAAAATAGTAAAGTAGATGTCCTGTTGGGTGGAGGAGAGGATTACTGGTATCCTGAAGGAAGTCCAGGTGCTTATCAAGACCAACCAGCAAAAGACCCATCTGAAAAAAGCAAAGGCACACAAGGGAATCTTGTAGAAAAAGCAAAGAAGCTTGGATATACTTACGTAGCAAATGAAAAAGAGCTTGCAAGAGCAAAAAACAGCAAACTTCTAGGACTTTTTGCAAATGAAGAAATGTTTGAACAAAGAGAGGAAGGAAAAGGGGATTTATACGACCCAGTTGTTTCTTTACCTGAGATGACGAAAAAAGCAATTGATACTCTTTCTTCTAATAAAAAAGGTTTCTTCTTAATGGTGGAAGAAGAAGGAACAGACGAAATGTCCCATGAAAACAATGCTGAAAAAATGATAAAATCCGGGCAAGAATTAGATAAGTCGGTGGCAATTGCAAAGGATTATGCTAAAAAGCATCCTGATACATTGGTTCTTGTTGTCGCTGACCATGAGTGCGGCGGCCTTGCCATCGAGGATGTAAGTAGCAGTGATGAATCAGGAGACGGAATTTCCAAAGAAGATGGTCCGTTTACGATTGCCAATAGTAAAAATCAATTCACAATTGACTGGACAACAAGCGAGCACGGTGGAGTTTCCGTTCCGTTAACAGCGACTGGCCCAGGATCTGAATTATTGACAGGAACTTATGAAAATACTCATATATTTGATGCAATGAAGGAAGCTATGAATTTAAAATAATATCACAATAAAGGACACCAATTGTGATGATAGCCCCCCTTTTAAGAAAGCTCTGTATATCTTAGTAACGGGTTCCGTAACTATCGCCAAACGGCAATTTACACAGGAAAATGCAAACCAAAATGTAATCCTTTTTGCACTAGAAAATGTAGGACAACTGGTAAGGTTAGAGAGATTAAAAAACATTAGAAATAGCAAGGGTTTATACCTTTGCTATTTCTGCTTTTAATGGCTAATTCTTTGGATTGCGAATTATGCTCATTAAGAAGTTTACAAACCATTTTCGCCTTCTCCTTATCGATTTCGTGTAGGTATGAGAATTCATAGGCGGAGAATTTCCTGCTAATGTATAGAGAGGAAGCTAAAGAAGCAGATATAAGCGGAGATATTCCGCTTAACTGCTCTAAATAAGACAAAATACAAAGATTTGGATAATGTAAACGGAAAAACTCCCCTTATTTTTAAGGAAATATGGGTATTTCCCAATTTAGACGGAATTTTACCGTTTATTTTTCATACACAGTAAAATCAACATTCAGTTATAACAGAGGCTAACCTTAAATTAAAAAAAACAATATTTTTCTGTAGATCCATTTGCAAGTAAAAATGTCGTGTATTTTGCTATTGTTTCCTTTTTTAAGGATAGAAACATAAGAAAAGCTAAGGATGATTTATTTGGCCCCTCAGCTTTTCATAAGTATGGTACAATTAATAACGAATTTAATCATTAGCTTTAATGCTTTGATTGGGGACTGACATGCTGGAACATGTCAGTCTCTTTAAAATATACTTCCTATCATTAATACTAAACCAGAAGCCACAACCACACCTATAGCTGTAAAAGTAAATTTAATGCGTTCCATTTGATTTCCTCCTTTATAATTGATTAATTATAGTTTAAGGATCAAAAATGAAACTTTTATGAAATTTTGCATGGTTTTAATGAAAAAAAATATTGTCCTTTTTTGAATTCAATGTATTCTAACAATCTAAAATATTGTTTTTATGACAGAATGTGTTTATACACAGAATGATTATATTTTCTTCCATACTCAAGTTCAGTAATTACTCTTATCCAAAACTCAGCTAAGCCAAATTCCTCTTATTAAAATCAATCCTATATAGGTAAGGCTATTGCTGCTTCTTCCTCTTATATATGCCTCGCTCTCTTAATGAAGCATAGTTTTGCCGCTCTAATGACAATAAATCCGGAAAAGTGTCTACTTTACTATTCTTTTTATGCACTCAATACCAAAAAAGGTTAAAACTTAAAATATAACTTGATTTAATTCCAAACACCCATGATAGGTTTACTTGTTTTAGCCTTGCCCGCATGGGATAATCCGTATATATCCTCTACTGTTCTTAATAAGTTAAAATGATTAACATCTATATTATATTGTCCTTCTTTTACCATTGGTCCCACAAAGAAGGTTGGTATGATATTTTTATGTGACCCTTCATCTTCATCCCATGTAACAATCAAAAGACTGTTGTGGTTTTTGGCCCATTGTACATATGGGTCTATGTGTGCTTTTAACCAGTCATCTGCCTCCTTGATAGTCCCATCATGCATATCGTTATTAAGGTTTGGAATGACAAATGAGACCGTCGGTAATTCAGAGAAATCTTTCGGAAAGTTTTTTAACGGTTGATTAGTCTCTTTTGGAACATTCGTGAAATTTGTCCAAGGATTGTGCCTTCGAGCATATCCGGTTTTCTCATACTCCTTATTATAGCCGACTGAAGGCATCCCCTCCGAATACCCCTTAAAAGAATAACCTTTTTCAATTAATTCACTTGCCAAGTTATCAGTAGAGAATTTTAAACTTGGCATTTCATCATCCGTAACTCCTTGATTGGAACCTGAAAATATATCTAAATAATTTGGCTGGCTGGGATGCTCGATTGCATGGTAATTTGTAAAGTTAGCTCCATGTTTCATTAATGAATTTATATATGGTGCGGATGAATTTTCAACAATCTGGCTTTTAGAGTGGTTTTCCTCAACAACAATCAAAATATGGTCAATCTTCGGAAGTGTTGCTTCTTCAACCTCTTTATGAACAGCCTTCTCTTGTGATGTCTGCTTATTAGGTGTGTTGTGACTACAGGCACTTAACAGGATGATCATGACGGTAATTAAAATTTCCCATTTATTCCTCATCGATTCTTTCCTCCTTCTCTACTACTACAACAAAGAATATCACAATGTAAAGATGATTGAAATTTCAATCATTTTACAAGAAATTGCCTTATCAAACGAAGAGTATGAATAACCAATCTTATTTTGGATATTAAGAACCGTTTAATATAAAAAAATGAGGGGAGTAGTGACCCTCATTTCTTCATTTGCTAGAAAAATTCATCATGACGACTATCATTTCACAGTTCTTCATGTTTCATAACCTTAAAAACAAATACCTTTTGGCATAAATAATTCAGTACTGTATAAAATCCTGTACTAATGAATACTGCGATGTCTGTTTTTATACCCGATGTTAAATTACTATTCCTCAAAACCCATTCTACAATATTTCTGCCTATAGTGTAGGAAACAACATAACAAAATAAAATAACTGCGATGAACCGAAGCATGCTTTTGGTTATTGTGCTATGGCTCCGGAAAGTAAAGCGACGATTCAAGAAGTAACTAACTACTGCACCAATAGAATTTCCAAGACATGTTGATATCCAATAGGAAAGGCCGGCTAGATGCAACAGTATATACATAACGGATAAACCAACCACTGTATTCAGAAAGCCAACCATTAAAAAACGAACAAACTGATAGTTCATTGATTCTTTAGAACAACTTTTTGAAGCTGTTTACCTACAGTATGATTTGAAAAAGTATCTTTTTCAACAGCAAATCTCGGGCGATGCTTTACTTCTTGATAGATTTTTCCGATATATTCACCTATTATACCAATTCCCATTAATTGTAATCCACCTACAAACCAAATCGAAATCATTAACGAGGTCCAACCTGTTTCCGTTTGTCCGAGAAATTTTTGAATAAGTATATAAAATCCTACAGCTACACTTCCAATAACTGATAAAAATCCCATCATGGTTACAAATCGGATGGGCGCAACGCTAAAGGAGGTAATTCCATCAAATGCAAAGGCAAGCATTTTTTTCAAAGGATACTTCGATTCCCCGGCTAACCTTTCTTTCCGATCATAATAAACTTTTGTTGAGGGAAAACCAATCAATGGAACAAGTCCCCGTAAGAATAAATTGGTTTCTTTATATTTTAATAATTCATCTAAAGCTTGTTTGCTCATTAAACGAAAGTCAGCATGGTTAGGAATTAAATGAATCCCCATTCTATTCATTAAACGATAGAATCCAACCGCTGTTGACCGTTTAAATAATGTATCCGTACTGCGGTGATCTCTTACACCGTATACAATATCAAAACCATCTATAAACTTCTCAACGAAAGTACGTATAACACCAATATCATCCTGCAAATCAGCATCAATTGATACTACACAATCTGAGCGCTTATTAGCCGCTTCCAGTCCAGCTATAAGAGCATTTTGATGACCAGCATTGGCAGCTAATTTTAGTCCTTCTATATTTGAGCTTTGTTTTGTTATCTGCTCAATTAAATTCCATGTTCCGTCCTTACTTCCGTCATCTACGAATAAGATCGTGCTCTCAAAAGAAATGAGTCCATCATACATTAACTCTTGGAACACTCCAGATAACTGAGAAGCAGTCACAGGCAAAACCTCTTCTTCATTAAAGCAAGGGACAACAATGGTTAACACAGGCTTGTTCATTTAACTACTCTCCCTTACAAATAATTAATTTACTTCATACAGATATATTCGCCAAGCAGAATCTTTTTGGTCAAATGCTTTTTTTAAAATGAGTCCATTGCTTTTGGCATTCATAATTGGGACACTTGAAAATATATATTTTCCACCCATTTTTTTGAACACATTTGTATTTAGCTGCAAATGATGAATTTTCTTTTTAGAATCCTTTCTAAAATCGTAGTTCTTTCCTAATTCAGCAACGAATATATAGCATCTGCCACCCCACTCATCAAAATACTTCTTCAGGACAGCATTCTTATCTAACTCAGCAGAAATCATTTTTCTAAATTCGTGCTTATAATCTAACGAATAATAATTGTTGTACGTATCAAGGGTATAGAACCCATTATACTGTGCAATCGCTGGGTGCAATCCGATGCTAGCGACTCGATAGCTGCTTTTCGGTTCTCCGATATATTGGCTGATTTCTTCAAATTGCTTAGTTGCATAAAACTGTTTAAAGGAAGGATACCCTACCACTCTATATCGTATTTCTTCATTGAATCCCATCAAAATAATGATTTGAACGATTAAACAAATTTTAACGAACTTCTGCCAGCCTTTTCCCTTGCGCCAAAGAATATATCCTCCAACTGCAAACATGAGATAAATAATGAGCGGTCTCAAAAAATGAAATCTAGCAAAATTAAATGTATTCAATAGCTGAAATTTCTCTTTCAGAGGTTCCCATCCTTTATAAAACCAAAAGGCATACCAAACTGATAGAATGATATTTAGAAAAAATAAAGACAAATACCGTTTTTCTAATAAATTCTTCGCTTTTCCTTTGATGGCCCATATTGCTATAAAAGAAAGCGGCACAATGATAGGAGTATGCAGCGTCATGACATGAGTATGGCCTAAAAAATAATTTTTGATGGCTAATCGAATACTGTGCCAAAAGCCTAAGTAAGAACTCAAGAATTCATTTCTGCTTGTTGGTTCTTGAGGGAAAACTAAAGAATAAATAAGTCGATATTCTATTAGTAAATAGATCGCTGTCATCAAAGCAATGCTTCCAAAGAATATCCAATTTCCCTTCTTTTTTACAAGCCAATCTCTAAGCCATAATAACCCCATAGCCACAAGGAAGAAGAAGAATCCTAAAACAAAACTTGAATAGAATGGTAAAAATATAAGCGCTATCCATTCCTTCCAAGAATATGTTCCATTTCTAATATTCAAAAAAGCCCATAACGCAAGCGGCATTCCGAGTGTACTTAACATTCCTGAAGGCCAAAATGGAGTCAGCGCAAATGCAAGTGAAACCCATACGCGAATCCAATCGCCATTTTTTTCTTTAATGAAGTGGGTTTTTAATAAAAGATACATGCCGAAAAAAGCAAAAAACCTAGTTATTACTTGGCTAATTGCATAAGCAAACATTGAAGGAAAAAGTTCATGTAGCCACTCTATTCCGCTAAACTCTGTTCCATAAGTATTACGAGGTATTCCATTGATAACCTGTGGAACAACTGAATGAATATCTCCAAATAACTGCCCGCTATTCTTTAAGACCTTATACCAAGCTATGTTCGAATCCAGATTATCATGAATCCTTATATGTGCGTTTTCTCCTAATATAAACAATGGAGAAAGATATAAAATTAATAGAATAGAGGCTAAAAAGAGATGTTTTTTTTCCCTAGTCCAGGACTTCCAAGTATTCATTGTTTTACCCTCACAACCTATTATCTAAAACCATGACCTTTTCTTTTTGTAAAATCTGACTCATATATTGTAGTACCGGCTCTCTTAATTCATGCTTTTTTAAAGCATATTCAATATTGGTTAGGATAAATCCCAGCTTTTCTCCTACATCATACCTAGTTCCTTCAAAATTTAAGGCAAATACATTTTGCGTTTTGCTTAATTGTTGTATACTGTCTGTTAACTGTATTTCACCTTGAATTCCACATTTTTGATTATCTAAAATGGAAAAAATGTCGGGAGTTAAGATATAACGTCCCATAATCGCTAAGTCAGATGGTGCTTGACTTAAATTTGGCTTTTCAACAAGGTCTTTCACCTCGTATAATGGACCCTTTTCATTTAGTGGATCAATGATTCCATATCGGCTTATTTCACTAAATGGTACATGTTTGACTCCTACAACCGTTGACCCTGTTTTTTCATACACCTCCATAAGCTGTTTGATACATGGGACCTTAGACTCTACAATATCGTCACCTAATAAAACAGCAAATGGCTCATCACCAATAAACTTTCGGGCACACCAAATAGCATGCCCAACTCCTATTGGTTTTTTTTGTCGAATGTAATGAATATTGACCATTTCGGAAACAGCCCTAACTCGTTCAAGAAGTTCAAATTTCCTTTTTTCCATAAGCATATGTTCCAATTCAAAATCATAATCAAAGTGATCCTCGATCGCTCTCTTTCCTTTTCCCGTTACTACAATGATATCTTCAATCCCAGAATGAATCGCTTCCTCGATAATATATTGAATCGTTGGCTTATCTACAATTGGCAGCATTTCTTTTGGCATGGCTTTTGTAACAGGAAGAAATCGAGTACCTAATCCTGCAGCTGGTATGACAGCTTTTTTTACTGGCTTCATGGCTATTGTTCACCCTCATAATATTTTTATATAAATATATGAGCTCTTCGATTATCCAAAAGATAGTTGGTTGATGGCGATTAGCAACACAATAATTCATCTATCCTTACACATGAATAACCTTTACTCACTAATTCATTTAAAACCTCTTTTAATGCTTTAATTGTATTTATTGGTGCATTGGAGTCTGCTCCAAGAGTGTCTCCACTATCGTGCAATAGGATAATATCCCCTTTCTTTATTTTAGATAGGAGCCTATTTTTTACCTTTTGACTTCCTCCTGTACTTCGCCAATCCCCAACCATTAGTGACCATAAAATGATTTTGAATTTTCCTCTTAGAAAATAATCAAATATATTCATTAATCCCCAAGGAGGACGATAATAAATTGGTTTAACTCCCGTTATTTCTTTTATAATCGTTTCACAATGCTCCAATTGCCTGCGAACAGACCAGGGAGCCATTACCCAATTTGAACGGTGAATATAATTATGGACCCCTATTAAATGTCCTTCCTGATGCATCCGTTTTATTAAATCCGGATGTTTCTCTGCCTTTGAGCCTAATACAAAAAAAGTGGCTTTAATATGATATTTTTTTAATAAATCAAGAAGGATGGGAGTATATATTTCGTCAGGTCCATCGTCAAATGTAAAAGCAATTTTGTTAGAAGATTTATTCCTCCTAAATATTTGGAATCCAAAACCAAATGAAAGAATATATGGAACGATCGTATATAATATTAATAAGGAGAGGATCAAAATGATCATCTTATACATGCCGAATGTTCACCTCTATGTTTCCTTATCATTTTGTCAAAAAGGAAAGGAAAATTTCTATTAATTGATAATACAACTAACAGATTATTTGCTTTTGTCCACTGTCCATTACATTCACAATAGCATTAAGTGCATCAATGGAGGATGTTCGAATTCTTCGGTATTGCTCTGTCCTATGTTGAATTGCTGTTAATGATTTTTCATCATTTAAAAAATTTTGAATTTTTGATCGTAAATCATGTTCATTTTTAGCTAGAAAGGCAAGACCGGATCTCAATAAATAATTGGCATTGTCTTCTTCTTGACCCGGTAATGGATTCATGATTAATAATGGAACCCCCATTGCTAATGCTTCAGATGTCGTTACTCCGCCGGGTTTAGTGATTAATAGATTGGATATTGCCATTAATTCCTGGACTTCTTCGCAAAAACCCAGTAATAATACATCATGTTTACAATTTTTTACCTCCAGTTCAAATTGTTTTTTTAATTTATGATTTCTCCCACAAACGATAATCAGTTGAAATGATTGCGATATGGAGTCTAATACGTGAAGAGTTGATAATCCTTTTCCAATATATCCTTCGCCTCCACCCATCATTAAAATAGTGAATTTATTTGGATCCATTCCGTATTTTTTCAAAAGCTTCTCCCGGGGTTGTGTCTCTATGAACCTTTGACGTATAGGGATGCCAGTTACTTTTATTTTGTATTCCTCTATACCTTGTAAAATCAATTGATCTCTCAGTCGATTTGTCCCAACTAAATATTGATCTGTATGTGGATAAATCCAATAGGAATGGTCTGTATAATCAGTAATAATGGTTACAGTAGGAATATTGATTAAGCGATGTTGTTTAAGGTTAGAGAGGATTCCTGCAGCAAAAGGATAGGTGCTAACAACTACTGAAGGCTTTACCTCTCGAATCACTTCAAGTATCGAATGCATTCCAAAAGTAAAGATTGAATTTAACTTGGTAGAGAAAGAATTCCTTACACGAGTTTTCCTATAAAAGTAACTGTATACTTGAGGAAATTTTTTGATACTGCTTTTATAAAAGAAATTACTGATCGGGTAAAGGTACGGATGAATCCATTCCATCGTATCTAAAATAATGGGAATGGTACCGGGAAGAGTAGATTCCACTGCTTCACGAATTGCGTTTGCCACTTGATTATGACCTTCACCAAAAGTCGATGAAAGGATAAGGAATTTTTTATTTTTCCCTTTACTCATACCTTCTAACACCTCAATTCCTCTTTCTGGATTTGATTTAATTATAGAACTGGATGTTTAATTTCTTCTGAATGTTACATTAAAAATTAATGAATAGTATTTAAAATTAATTTCATCTTTATCCCGCCTTAACGGGCAGTAAGACACCCACCTCGGGGATTCTGCGTATGCAAAGAAGATAGGTGGGGGATCAACTGCCCGTAAAGGTCCGACGACGGACAGGACGTCCTAGTCAGGCGAAGCCACAGGACGTGGCGCTATGAGCGTGATTGGTTCAACTAACCATCAGTGGGGGATGAAGAAAACCCCCACTGATGGAAGTTTCACTTTATGAAATTCGAAAAACCCAGCATCCTATTGGATGTGGGTTTTCCTTAATCTCTATATCCTTCATACTAGGATGATTGTTCAAAATGACAAATCTGTTTTTTATAATCCAGTTGAATCCCCACCGCAAGAGGTAATGGTTGGATTTTATCTAATGCGTGGGAAGCCTATTCCCTTAGTTTATGCTAATGGAGACATAAATTTATATCAATTTCAATCATTAAACAAATAAATTTTTCAATTCTGTTCTGAGATTGAAGAGATGGAAGAGAGGATTATTTTTAGTATGCTCTAGAAACTGTAATAAGAAACAAGCAACGGCTTTAGCTCGGAATTCTAACGGACAAAAGCCGTTTTATTTTGTCTGAATATTTGGTAATAAATGGGAATAAATTCTAAATTTACATATCTTATCCGTTTTAATAAAATCTCCTACTCTAAAAAAGAAAGCGTTATCTATATGGAATCTTAACACAACTGCTGTATTTCTTAGCGCCATCTTAATACCAAGTTTTGTTATTATGACGTAGTAAAAAGTATTTTGTTTGAAAGTTTAGGGGTGAAATAAGATGACTGTGGGGTCAATGTAGTTTGTCAGCTTGTTTAGCATTGCTGGTTTAAATCTTTTTGGATAGTTCTATTTTGGTCATTTTACATTTGAATAAACTGTATGCATTGATCTATTTTTTATCATTTTCTCTGGAACTCAGGCTACTGCTGAATGAGCAGTATAGCACAAATAGAACTGGAGAAGGATACTAAAGAAAGGATGGAATAAAATTGTCATTTTAGTAACTCTGAACCTACCAGTCATTTATGGCTACTCTGTAAAGGGAAATTTGAAATTAAAGCGAACCTTCGAATAAAAAAAGTCTTAATAAATCAATATGTAAAAAATGAGAGGAAAAGAAAGGTGGTACATAAGTGAATAATGATTTTGTTACTATTGGCCTCATGATATTAGCTTTTGTTCTTTTTGTGGGATTTACTTTATTTAGTGAAAAAGCATAAGGAGGTTATTATCTATGCTCATACCGGGAATTATTGGAGTTGCTGTGATTATTTATCTGTTATACGTCTTAATTAAACCTGAAAAATTCTAGTGCTTTTCTTTTATAACAATGAATAATGAATAGGAGGAATTTCAACATGACTATGGGAGTGATACAGATAGTCGTCACTTTGCTTATCATCGGCTTGCTAGTAAAGCCGGTTGGTACCTATCTCGTAAAGGTTTTTGATTATAATACAACTGGATTAGATCGATTTTTTGGACCGGTTGAGCGGTTTTTCTACCGTTTAACTGGAGTTCGAGAAAAAGAAGCTATGGGTTGGAAAAAGTACGTGTTTGCTTTACTACTTACTAACTTTGTCATGATGATATTGATGTATGTCGTTTTTAGATTACAAAAATACTTGCCATTGAATCCGGATGGAATCGATAATATGTCCCCAGCGTTAGCGTTTAATACGGCTACATCATTTATTACAAATACAAACTGGCAATCATACAGCGGAGAGAACTCGCTTTCGTACTTATCGCAGATGATAGCTATTACATTCCCGATGTTTACTTCTGCAGCAACAGGATTTGCAGTGGCGATTGCCTTTATTCGTGGGTTAGTAGGTCGTCAGAATAACCTTGGAAACTTCTACGTTGACTTGGTTCGTTCTATCACACGTGTAATTTTGCCATTGTCTTTTATTGTAGCTTTATTTTTGGTCTTCCAAGGGGTGCCTCAGACACTTAATGGTGCGGTAGATACAACGACAATGGAGGGGGTTAAACAAACAATTACAAGAGGTCCGGTTGCATCGTTAGAATCTATTAAGCATCTTGGCACAAATGGTGGTGGATATTTTGGTACTAATGCTGCGCATCCATTTGAAAATCCAACCGCACTAACAAACTTAATTTATATAATCTCTATGATGTTAATTCCTACTGCTTTGGTTTATGCATTTGGGGTTATGGTTAAGAACAAACGTCAAGGATGGACTATATTTGCTGCAATGGGAATTATGTTTCTGGTTTTTCTCTCAGTGGTCTCTATAGCTGAATATAACGGTACTCCGGCTCTAAATGGACTAGGTGTTCATGGAAATATGGAAGGTAAAGAGGTTCGCTTTGGTATCTCAGAATCAGCTTTATTTACTGCTGTAACCACAGCCGCTACCACTGGGTCGGTTAATAATATGCATGAATCCTTAACTCCAATCGGTGGTCTTGTTCCGCTAGCTGAAATGATGTTAAATAACGTATTTGGAGGCAAAGGGGTCGGTTTATTAAATGGATTACTTTATGTAATCTTAACCGTATTTATTTGCGGCCTGATGGTGGGGCGAACTCCAGAATTTTTAGGTAAAAAAATTGAGTCCAAAGAAGTGAAGCTGGCATCGATTGCCTTACTAATTCATCCTGTTTTAATTCTTGTGCCAACAGCGATTGCCTTAATAACGCCTGAAGCTATATCTTCTATTTTAAATCCGGGATCTCATGGATTATCAGAAGTCTTATACGCTTTTACATCGGGAGCAGCTAACAATGGATCAGCCTTCGCAGGTCTAACAGCCAATACTAACTTCTATAATATTTCTATTGGCCTAGTGATGTTGTTAGGTAGATATATTTCAATCATTGCCATGTTAGCAATAGCAGGATCATTGGCTACTAAAAAAGTTATTGCAACCACTTCGGGAACGTTTCGTACGGATACACCACTTTTTACTGGTATCCTAATGGTTATTATTGTTGTAATCGGTGCTTTAACTTTCTTCCCGGCACTTGCTCTAGGTCCCGTAGCGGAACATCTTGGAATGTTTCACTAATGCGGAGGAATAAATAAGGAGGATGACATATGGCTATTCAAAATAAACCATTATCAAAAGATATTATCTCTCAAGCTATTATAGATTCATTTAAAAAGTTAAATCCGCTTGGCATGATGAAAAATCCAGTCATGTTTGTCGTAGAAGTTGGAACGTTTATTACACTTATTCTTTCAATTAAACCAGATATTTTTGGGTTTAGTACAGTTGGAAGGGGATATAACACTGTCGTTTTTTTCATTCTTCTTTTTACTGTACTTTTCGCAAACTTTGCTGAAGCACTCGCAGAGGGACGAGGCAAAGCACAGGCAGATACATTGAGAAAAACCAAATCGGAAACGATGGCTAAGGTTAAACAAAAAGATGGTTCATATAAGGAAATTCCATCCACCTCTTTGCGTAAAGGGGATATCGTACGAGTAGATACAGGAGAAATTATCCCTTCTGATGGGGAAATAATTGAAGGACTTGCTTCCATTGATGAATCGGCTATTACAGGAGAATCTGCCCCAGTCATTAAGGAAGCGGGCGGGGATTTCTCTTCAGTTACTGGAGGAACAAGGGTTGTATCGGATTATATCATCGTTAAAGTCATGACTGATCCGGGTGAATCGTTCCTTGATCGAATGATTTCATTAGTAGAAGGAGCAGCACGACAAAAGACGCCAAACGAAATTGCATTAACCACTCTTTTGGCTGTACTAACTCTTATTTTCTTATTCGTCATTATAACCCTCGTGCCGATTGCTAACTTTTTAAAAGTTAATTTAGATGTAGCGACTTTGATTGCTCTTCTCGTTTGTTTAATTCCTACCACGATAGGTGGATTACTTTCAGCTATTGGGATAGCGGGAATGAACCGGGTAACCCAATTTAATGTTTTGGCTATGTCTGGTAAAGCAGTAGAAGCAGCTGGTGACATCAATACCATGATATTAGATAAAACGGGAACGATTACCTTTGGAAATAGAATGGCAAGTGAGTTTGTTCCTGTATCCAATATGTCGCAACAGGAAGTTACCCTTGCAGCTTTAAAGGCATCTGTAAAAGATGAAACACCAGAAGGACGTTCTGTAGTTGAATTGGCCCATAAGCAGGGAGTGCATTGGAATGAAAGTGAATATGCTGGAGCAGAAATAGTTGAATTTACAGCAGAAACACGAATGTCCGGTTTAAATTTAAAAGATGGAATGGAAATACGAAAAGGAGCTGTTGATGCTATTAAACAGTATGTAACGGCTAAAGGAGGAAATATTCCTAGTGATATTGAAGAAAAAGCAACTACAATAGCTAAAGCTGGTGGAACCCCTCTGGCAGTGGCTATTAATAATAAAGTGTATGGAGTTATTAATTTAAAAGACACAGTTAAACCTGGACTAAAGGAACGCTTTGCTGAACTAAGAGAAATGGGAATAAAAACAATTATGTGCACAGGTGATAATCCGTTGACTGCAGCTACTATTGCGGCAGAAGCAGGTGTGGATGAGTTTATAGCTGAAGCGAAGCCTGAAGACAAAATTGCCGCCATTCAAAGAGAGCAAGACGAAGGAAAATTGGTAGCTATGACAGGTGATGGAACCAATGATGCCCCTGCACTGGCACAAGCAGATGTTGGATTAGCGATGAATTCAGGGACAATGGCAGCGAAAGAAGCAGCCAACATGATTGATTTAGATTCAGATCCAACGAAACTCTTATCTGTAATCGCCATTGGAAAGCAATTATTAATTACACGGGGGGCTTTAACGACTTTCTCTATTTCTAATGATATTGCTAAATACTTTGCTATTATTCCGGCACTATTTATTACAGCAATCCCTCAATTGCAATCTCTAAATATCATGGGACTGTCATCGCCGAAATCAGCGATTCTTTCCGCTTTGATTTTTAATGCGATTATTATTCCTCTCCTTATCCCAATCGCGATGAAGGGAGCAAAATATAAGGCGATGGATTCGAATAGACTTCTTTCCCGTAATCTTCTTGTTTATGGGCTTGGTGGGGTGATTGTACCTTTTATTGGTATTAAAATAATTGATTTGATTGTCGCGGCTTTAGTTTAATACATGGAATGGAGGAAAATACGAATGAGGTCAATTTCGATTGCGTTACGGGCTTCTATACTCCTGATGATACTATGTGGTTTAGTCTATCCATTAGCTACAACAGGGGTTGCTCAAGTATTATTTCATAAGCAAGCAGAAGGAAGTCTTGTAAGTATAAATGGAAACATTCAAGGATCAGAGCTTTTAGCTCAAGACTTTACGGACCCGGGTTTGTTTCATCAAAGAGCATCCGCTGCTAACTATGATCCAAAAGCATCTGCCGGTTCTAATGTAGCTATTGCATCAAATAAATATATGAAGGAAATGACAGATAACGTAAATCAGATTAAAAAAGAAAATGAAAATATTGGGGATACAGTACCCGCAGATTTAGTTACATCATCTGGCTCTGGTTTTGACCCGGATTTATCTCCAGAGGCCGCAAAAGCTCAGGTACCAAGAATTGCAACTGCAATCGGCCTTTCGCAAAATCAGCTAATATCTTTGATAAATAAACATACAAAAGGTCGCGCATTAGGCATTTTTGGTGAACCACGTGTTAATGTTCTAGAATTAAACATGGCATTACAACAGTTAAAGTAAAAGAGAGGGGGAGCTTTCTACCCCTCCGAATGATATTAGAATAGGAGGGATAGGAATGAGTGAAGAGGAATTCCGTAGAAAGACTCCAAAGGAAATTTTAGAATCCATACAAAAAATCCGTAGAGGCCATCTGAAAATTATTCTAGGAGCAGTAAGTGGATCAGGAAAAACCTATCACATGCTCCAAGAAGGAAACATTCTAAAAAAACGAGGTATAGACGCTGTAATTGGGATTGTTAGTACGTCCAACCGTCCAAAAACGATAGAACAAATTGGTTATTTAGAAATAGTTCCATCCATAGAATGGACGAACAATGGGGAAGTGAATCATGATCTTGATGTTGACGCTATTATTGCCCGTAATCCTGACGTTGTATTAGTGGATGGATTAGCACACCGAAATCGTCCCAATGCTCCCAGACCAACTCGCTTTGATGATATCAACTTTCTTTTAAATATGAATTTAAGTGTTATTACGACTATTAACATTTATGAGTTAGAAGGTGTGAGGGGAATAGCTGACAAATTAACAGGTGGAAATGTCAAGGTGTATGCCAGTGTTCCAGAAGATGTCTTAGCTCAAGCGGATGAAGTTAAACTTTTGGATGTGACTCCAGAAGTGATACTTAAGAGACTTCAAGAAGGAGATATCGAACATGAACATGAGAAAAAGCGAGGGAGAGATAATATTTTCCATCGGAGCAATCTAGCAGTTCTCCGTGAGCTGGCACTTCGCTTTTTAGCAGGGGAAGTAAATGAAGATTTAGATGAGTATAGGGGAAAACTTGGGATGATAGGTCCTTCTGGTGCGACTGAAAAAATTTTAGTGACAGTTCAGTACCATTGGAATGGATCCATTCTAGTTCGACGCGGTCAACAAACTGCTAAAAGATTAGGTGGAGATTTACTGGTTGTTTGCTTTCGACAGCCAAATCATCCATTTTCTAAGGATGAACTAACCTTTAAGCGCTCTATCATTAAATTGGTAGAGAAAGTTGGAGGGAAATTTGAGGAATTACCACTTGAAAGTGATTCAGTAGCTGATCAAATTGTTCATTACGCAACGGAACAAAATGTAACCCGAATTGTGATGGGGCAATCGAAGCGAACTCGTTGGGAGGAAATTGTGTATGGCTCAATAATCAATAAAATCCTACGTAAATCAAGAAATATAGATGTATTTATTGTTGCAGATCGTGCTAAAAAACATGGAGAACGAGTTATTCCAGCAAAACGAAAAAAGAATGAAATAACAAATCCGTATCGTCGCCTTACCCTTAAAGAGCTGGAAAAAGAAATTGATAAAATAAATCGGGGTACTTTGAAAGTCTATATTGGAGCAGCTCCAGGAGTTGGAAAAACTTATACGATGTTAAGGGAAGCAAATGAATTAAAGAAAAAGGGGATTGATATAGTCATTGGATTATTAGAAACGCATGGAAGGAGTGAAACCATAGAACAAATTGGATCGTTGGAAATAATTCCTCGGAAAAAGATCCAATATAAAGGAACAACTCTAGAAGAGATGGATACAGAAGTGATTATTAAGCGAAATCCAGAAGTAGTGTTAGTCGATGAGTTAGCCCACACAAATGTACCCGGATGCAAGTATCTTAAACGATATGAAGATGTAGAAGATATTCTTGCATCAGGTATATCTGTTATTTCTACTATGAATATTCAACATTTGGAAAGTTTAAATGACAGTGTTGAACAATTTACTGGGGTGAGGGTACGTGAGACTGTTCCTGACCATATTTTAAGAATAGCAGATGAGATTGAATTGATTGATATCTCACCAAATGCTTTACGTGATCGAATGAAGGAAGGACATATTTATGCGGAGGAAAAAGTAGAGCAGTCATTGAATAACTTCTTTAAAACTGGTAACCTCATTGCTCTTAGGGAGTTAGCCCTAAGAGAAGTTGCGGATGATGTGGATGAACGACTTGAGGCTTGGGAAAGAAAGGGAACATTAAGAGGACCTTGGAGACAGGAAGAAGTTATTTTTGTTTGTACCAATCTAAGGAATGATAGTGAAAGGCTAATCCGTCGTGGATTTCGTATTTCATATCGTTTAAAGGCTGTTTGGTATGTCGCATATGTAAAAGACCATGATCCATTAACAGAAGATGAGGTTAGAACATTAAATAAGGTGAAAGAATTAACCGAAAGGCTAGACGGTAGATTTCAAATATATGAGACAAAAGATCGAAGAAATGTATTTAGACTGTTGGTAAAAGAAATGCATGAAAAAAAAGCAACACAAGTTATTATAGGTCAATCTGCAAGGTCTCGCTGGGAGGAAATTACTAAAGGTTCTGTTGTTGAACGCTTGTTAAGAGAAGTAAGACATATGGATGTACTGGTTGTTGCAGATCAACATAAACATTAACAATTCTCTAAACGAATAGGCAAGTTAGGTTCTGTCATCCTGAGAATGTTATTTTACATGTTTTAAAGTCATAGAAAAAAATTATTCTTGTTGTTTTTAGGGAGATGTTCTAATGAAGTTACTTTCTCTAAAGAATAGTTACAATAATAACTCTACACCCATTTATTATGGCCTTCAGGGAGGATACCTTGATATACACACTTTGAGATATAGGGTGTTTGGTGCAGTTTGGAAATTGATAAATAGAAAAAGGTATATTATGGGATATTGGTTTGCAGATAATGAAGAAGACATTCATGTTGCCATCCAGAAGGCAGGATTTTCTAAGTTAATACAAAGAAGTGATCTTGAAATAAAGGAAGTGTATCATTGTATTAGAAAAGAGCAGGAGAAAGAAAATTGGAGTAATAGAACGAGACTGCCATTTTTAACAGTTATAAAGGAACCTTGGAAAAATCTAAGTGATGGATGGTTTATACTTCAATCAAGCACGAATTTTCCTTGTGTTCTTACCTGCATACAAAAAAAACGCAATTCTGTTTGGATTGAACATGTTCAAGTTTGTGAAAATCAAAATGATCGTATTAAATTTTTAAATTTAATTAATCATGCACATAATATTCATTTGGTCAGCAAAGAAATTCAACATTATCGTTTTGAAAAGTAGTATGATAAGTAAATATATTTTATTGGAGGAAAAGATTCATCATCTTAATCAATTAAATATAACTTTGAACCTCTATAAATTTACGTGAAGACAATTTAAGAGAAGTGCTAATTTGAAGTATTTTTTCATTATATAAAATGTAAATAAATAGTACAAAATGAGAAATGGCCATTAATGATATTAATTACTATCAATTAGGGAGGTGGAAATTTGCCTAGGAGAGATGATTATCTACCAGATCCAGTGGAATTTATAAAAAATATGAAAATAGATGACAAACGGAATAACGAAAGGGGAAAGCTAAAGATTTTCTTTGGTTATGCAGAAGGAGTTGGAAAAACTTATGCCATGTTGGAAGAAGCACATGAATTACTTAAGGAAGGTGTTGATGTTGTAGTTGGGTACGTGGAGCCACACACATATCCTGACACAAATCATCTCTTAGCAAGATTGCCTTTAATTCCTCCACAAACCTTGAGATTTAATCATATTCAAATAAAAGAATTTGATGTGAATGCTGTTCTCGCGAAAAAGCCTAAGTTAATTTTGGTAGACGAATTGGCTCATACGAACGCAGTTGGTCTCCGTAATAAAAAGCGGTATCAAGATATTGAAGAATTGTTGCAAGCAGGAATTGATGTATATACTACGGTAAATGTTCAGCATATTGAAAGTTTAAATGATTTGGTAGAAAAAGTCACGAATGTTGTTGTACAGGAGACAGTGCCAGATTATATTTTCGATCGTGCAGATAGTATTGAACTTATCGATATTGATCCTGAGGAATTGATTGAAAGATTGAATGAAAATAAAATTCATTACATGGAAAATGAAAAGGTAGGGCAACAGAGTTTTTTGTCAAAGGAAAATCTACGACTGCTCCGTGAAATATCTATGCGTAAACTAGCTAATCATATTAGCCAGAATCAGAAGGTGAATGAAACAAAGCCTGAAAAAACGGCAACGATGAAATTAATCGTATGCATAAGCGCGTCTCCTTCTGCTGCTAAAGTGATTCGTTGGGGAGCAAGAATGGCAGAAGCTTTTCACGGATCTTGGACAGCTGTATATATCAGAACGAGTGATGAAGAAAATTATTCGTTAAATCAAAGGAAGATGCTTGAAAAGAATTTTGCCTTAGCAGAAAAACTGGGCGCAAAGATTATTGTTCTTTATGGTGACGATGTAGCTGAAACGATTGCTGATTATGCAAACATTTCTGGTATCACGAACATTGTGATTGGAAAGGGCCGAAATAAGAAACGCTTTCGATCATTATTTGAAAAAGACATTGAAGAAAAGTTATTTGAATTGCTTGATAAGAGTGAGATTCATATTTTAACAAACAAAGATTATAAAGAGAAATACTCACCTAATACGAAAAGAAAATGGTTGAAGGAATGGATGAGTTCGTTTTCATGGACAGATACAAGTAAAATGTTGGGTATTTTATTTCTAGCTACTCTCATATCTTATGGAATTCAATCTATGGGTGTAGAGAAATATAATTTATCAATGATTTTCATTTTAACTGTGATTCTCATTTCCAGAATAACAAGTGGGTATTTCTATGGTGTTGCGGCAACTTTGATTAGCGTTTTCCTATTTGATTATCTTTTTGTTCCACCATATTTCCAGTTGAAGACCCATGATCCAAATTATTTTATTACATTTGTCATTATGCTAATTATTTCTTTAATTATCTCTGGTATAACGGCGAGATCTAAGATCCAATCCCACTTAGTCATTGAACGTGAGAAACGGTTAGAAGTACTATATGATATAAATAAGAGATTGTTAAGGACAAGAGGTATAAAACATATTATTTCTGTTACAAATGAGTATATTGAACAATTGTTTCACTGTTCAGTGGTTTTTTATTGTGAAAATGATAATGGAAAGATATCAGCTTACATTCAGAAAACGGTTGATGACAAGGCGGATTATCTATTATCAAGTGAAGAACAAGCAGTGGCCAATTGGGTTTTTTTAAATAATAAAGTAGCAGGTTCGGGAACGGATACATTAGCTGGATCAGATGGTTTTTATATGCCGATTTCTTCAGAAGGGACAGTTTTAGGTGTTTTAGGCATTGCGTGTAAGAAGAAACCATTTAATCAAGATAAGCGCTTAACCTTGCAGATTATTTCTTCATTAGTGGCAATGGCAATGGATCGTCAGAAAGCATCAAATGAGCAACGCAAAGCGATGGTCGAAAATGAACGAGAAAAAATGCGAAGCAATTTATTACGTTCCATCTCACATGACTTAAGAACACCATTGACGAGTATTCTTGGAGCCAGTTCGGCCGTACTAGATAATAAAGATGATCTAGATAAGTGCACCCAATTAAAATTAATAGGGTCGATAAAAAATGAAGCACAGTGGCTAATCCGCATGGTTGAAAATTTGCTTTCAGTAACGAAAATACAAGATGGATCTGTATCTATAAATAAAACAGATGAAGTGATTGACGAAGTCGTTTTTGAAGCCATAAGTCGAATAAAAAAAGGTTTTCCAAATCGAAAATTTAACATAAAATTACCCGATAAAGTGCTGTTTGTACCAATGGATTCGATTTTGATTATGCAAGTATTAATTAATTTATTAGAAAATGCCATTAAACACTCTCCGGAAGAATCTATAATTGAGGTGAAGGTTATAGAAGATGGTAAAGATGTACTTGTAGAAGTGGTGGATGATGGTGAAGGAATTGCAGAAGACGAGTTTCCTTATTTATTTGAACCTTATACACCACATAGTAAAAAAAGCCCAGATGCATCGCGGGGAATGGGGATTGGATTATCCATTTGCATGACAATCGTACAAGGGCATGGCGGTACTATGAATGCATTTAATTTACCAGAAGGTGGTGCTGTTTTTCAATTTCGGCTGCCTTTATTTTAAGGGGAAGATAACGATGGAAAATAAATTGACGATTTTAATAATTGAAGATGAAAAAAATATTACAGATTTTTTAAATGCTGTTTTATTGTCTAATCATTATAAGGTTTGGAACGCCAAAACTGGAAAAGAAGGAATTTCGATGATGACTTCTTATAATCCAGATTTAATTTTGTTAGATTTAGGCTTACCGGATGTCGATGGTCTCGATGTGCTTAAAGAAATCAGGAAGTGGTCTGAGTTACCAATCATGGTTGTATCAGCTAGAGATCATTCACGTGAAAAGGTCGAAGCATTGGATTTGGGTGCAGATGATTATATCACGAAGCCTTTTAGTACACCTGAACTACTTGCGCGTATTCGGACTGCTTTACGTCATAGTTTAAAGCGTATAAATCACGACGCTCTTCCTACCGGCAGTTTTACAGTAGGTGATTTAGTCATTGATTATGAGAAAAGGAAGGTTTTTGTTGAAAATAAAGAAATACATTTGACACCCATTGAATATAAAATTGTAGCGCTTTTAACACAGAATGCAGGAAAAGTGTTGACCCATGACTTTATCATTAAATCGATTTGGGGTCCTTATTCAAATGAAAATAGAACATTACGAGTGAACATGGCTAACATTCGCCGCAAAATTGAAAAAAACCAAGCAGAACCGAAATATATCCTAACTGAAATTGGAGTAGGCTATCGTATAGTAGATGAATGGATTGAATGAATAAAATAAGGAACCTCTGCTGAATTCATGTTTAGTACAACAAAATCCAATTTAGTAACTCTGCTAAATATTGATGGTAATAAAACATATAGATGCATGCAAATTTTATAAGGTTTTTATTATCATTCAATTTCGTTATGGATTAACCTTAACATATCTGTAAAATCATAAGGATTATATTTTCTGGCAATATCAGCAAACTGGGATACAATCGTTAGTGTTTCAGTACTTTCTATTGGAAAATGTCCCGAAGCGCTTTCGGCTGAAAGCATTACTGCGTCGGTCCCATCTAATACAGCTTGAAAAATATCTGTTACTTCTGCTCTTGTAGGTACCGCATGTTCAGTCATTGACTGTAGCATCTGCGTAGCAGTAACAACATATTTATTTACTTTGTTGCATTCATGTATCATTGCTTTTTGCAAAAACGGGATCCACTGATAAGGTAATTCGACTCCTAGATCCCCTCTAGCAATCATGATGGCATCTGATTTTTTACAGATGTTTAGAAAATCATGGATGGCTTCAAGTGTTTCAATTTTGGCCATCAACTTAGGAGGATGAGGTGTGATTTTTTTTATAAATTCGCTAATATCTTCAATATTAGAAGCCTTTCTGATAAAGGAACATGCGATATAATCTGCTTTTAAATCAACTAGAAATTGAATATCTTGTTTATCTTTTTCAGTAATAGCAGGTAATGATAATGTTGTTCCAGGAACGTTAACACCTTTTCGAGAAGAAATGATTCCACCGACTTTCACGATTGTCTTAATCGTGCTAGCATCTATGTCCGTTACGGTTAATTCTACTTCCCCATCATTTATAAGAATATGACTCCCTATTTGTATATCATCAACTAAGCCTTTGTAGTCAACACTTCCTCTATTTTTATCTCCAATAACTTCATCAGTGGTTAATAGAAAAATATCCTCTTCATGAAGAGTAATATTATTTTCTGAGAAATTTCCTAATCTTATCTTTGGACCTTGCAGATCTCCAAGAATTTGAATATTTGTATTAATAGAACGAACAGTTTGGACGATCTGATTATGGCTTTCATAAGTTCCATGAGAGAGATTTAAGCGAATGACGGTCATGCCATGATCCATTAATTCAGTTAATCTTTCCCTATTGTAGCTAGCTGGTCCTATTGTACAAATTCGGTCTACCATATGCTGCTTCCTTTCTTATATATATATTGATATTTTATTTTGAGACGAACTTCAAATGAATCCTTTGAAATTCTATTTGTATAAATTTTAAAATAAGTTTGAGCCGTAAAGAATTTGGTCTTATATCTTAATATGTAAAATACTGCATGATAATATGAGAAATAAGAATATTTAGTAAACAGATTTACTTTTATTGTTTTGAATCAAAGGTGTGTAGATGTAGGAAGCAGGGGACAGATCCTATTTTATTTTTATATAGATCCTTGTTTTAACCATGATACAAAAATAGCTCCTTCTATGGATTGTTTAGTTTGAAGATTAAGCAATACCACAAAAGGAGCGTTTTTTTAGAAAAACGGTTAAGAGCCAGCATGAAGCAATTCTGTTCTTCCTTGCATTTTAAAATTGTGGAAGCAGATAAGCGTCCCTTGCTTCCACCCGACTTCATTCAATCTATTTTCTAATTTAACTATCAAAGCATTGGTCTCGTTAGTAGATTTATAGATTACATTCATCTACTCTTTTACTTTTTTGAAGACAGTCATTTCTAATATTTGCTTATATTTTTCATAAAATAGGTTCAATATATGGTAATTAATGTTAATATAAAAGGATGTTTCTACTAATAAAACAATCTATCAGAGTATGATGAAAGAGAGAGGCTAATTTTTATTTTTCCGTAAACTAGGAATAAACCCGCACTTTAACCCACAATAACATGATTACAATGGGGAAATTATAGGCTTTCTAATTGGATTTCTATCCCAATCTCATCCTGATTCAGAAAACATAATGTCGGAAAGGAACTATACAACCAATTTTTTAATATGGTAAAACAAAATGGCTGTAATATTATCCGCTGTGTAACGTCTCGAGTTAACAAAGTTTCAATTGCATACCACACCAAGATGAGATTTAAAATTGAAAAGGGAGATAAAAAAATCGATGGTATTGAAGTAAACATCAATTATGACGGACCAAATCAAGACAGAGTTTTATTTATAAAACATTTAGATTAATTAATAGTTCCTTCTTCAACGTCCTTTATTTATTAATGGGGTTGCTTTTTCTTTTTGCCGGAGTGGAATGGGGGACGAAAATATCTTCATGAGAAAAGGAAAAAAAAATTAGATAAAATGAAAACTCGTGACATGAAATAGAAATAAAGCACATTTCTTTCTTAGGCAAGAAATGTAATCTAATTAATGAATTGAACCATTTATTTGATGAGATATTACCTAGATAAGTTAAGGGGAGAATGAATCTAAATTATGATGTTCACTATGACAAATGTAGCTAATAAAGTCGTATTAAAAAGAGCTATTTATTTTTTTATATTTGCAGCAGCTATAACACTTATTGCAACAATAGTAACCTACATAATTAATCCAGATTTAAAAGAAGTAATGGAAGGGATAGGAGATAGTTCACCAAGCCAAATAAAAGAAACTACAGGTATTGATAAAGTATGGTCATATATTATTCATAACGGTTTTGTAGTACCTTTGCAAATGTTTATCTTAGCTTTAGTTCCAATACAATTTCTATATTTAGTAAATATAATTTCAACTAATTCTTTGCTTGGTGTTGTTTTTGGGATTGCTTTACAAGCTGATTTTAAAAAAGGCTTTCAGCTAATAATTTCTTCCATCCCTCATTCTATTTTTGAGATTTTCGCGTATTGCTTGCTTGCAGCAGTTCTCTTTGAATTAAATCAAGTTGTTAGAGTAAGAATAAGAAATATATTTAAGAAAGATAAAGGAGAAAAATCTCTTATTAAAAAATTTTTAAAGATAATAAGAACTTACGTTGTTTTTGTTTTACCGATAATCATTGTAGCCGCATTGCTAGAAACATACATAGCTGACATTATACTCCATTTACTTCAATAGCAAATTGAATTCCCTTAGAGACACAATGAATAACAGTTTTCCATAAACGGGCGCATTTCCAGAGTATGGATCTGCGTTTTTTGCATGAAAGGACCAGATTGTTGAATAAAACAGTTATGGTTTTATGCTAAAATTAGGAAGGTATTGTGAAGAAACGTACTTAAAGTAACGGAGCAGTTTAGTGTAATAAGAAATTATTTCTCACACCAATTTATGGAATTATTATGGCGATAGCTTTGTGAATTAATTCAATAGATAAGGAGGTATTAATTATTGGCAGCATCAGTAATAGTATTAGACCTTGATGGGACATTATTAAATAATAACAAACAGTTATCTAATAGAAATCTAAATGCAGTCTTAAACTGTTATAATAATGGAAAGAGAATAATAATAGCGACGGCTAGACCTCCAAGGTCGGTTAAAACTTTTTTACCAAAAGAACTTTTAGCTGTTTCATCTTTTGTTTTCTATAACGGGGCATTTATATTAGATACAAAGACAGGTTTTGAAGAACACCATTCAATACCGAAAGAAATATTAACAAAGGTCCTAGATTATTGTAATGAATTTCTACCACAATGTAAAATCAGTGTTGAGATGAAGGATAAATGGTATTCCAATCAAGAAGTAACTGACTCTTCTATTTACAATTTGAAGTTTAGTCCTAATATATTACCAATTGAACAATTAAAAGAGATTCAAGCAACTAAGATACTTTTATCAGAATTTGATAAGATAGAAAAAATAAAATTATTTATTGGAGAAGAAATTAATTATATCGTAACTGATAATGGTAAATTGATTCAAATAATGAATAAAAATATTTCCAAGAAAACTGGGGTACTAAGATTATGTAGCCATTATGGAGTAAGTCCATCTGAAGTTATGGTCTTTGGGGATGACTACAATGATGTAGAGATGTTTAGAATGTCTGGATATGCGGTTGCAATGTCAAATGCCATTAGTGAACTAAAGGACATAGCTAATGAGGTAACAGATACAAACGATAATGATGGAGTAGCTAAAGTTTTGGAAAGAATTATTTAACCCACTTGAATTTGTAGTGGGTGGTAATGGTGTTCAACGGTGATGAATGTGATGTTATTCACTTAAGCTAAATGGTCAACCAGAAATATTTTCATTTCTAGTTGACCTTATAATACCAACGAGTGCTTTAGCTCAATAACTGAGGAACTTTTGGTGTTTTTGTGTTTTTCAATATTCCATTATCGGGCGTAATTCTCCAGCAAGAATTGTGCTCTTTCTTTATGTTAAGGTGCAGATTGTTGAGAACTAGCTAAACCTAACGAAGCAGCTGGGGTTAAGATGATATAATTTAAAAAAACTGATTTGTATCAACAACAACTGGACGAACATGGCAAATGTGAGTTTTTGAAATGACCATAAGCGAATCAGCATTGTTTCACGGTGGTGTGACAAGAAATTGGAGGAGAAATATTGGAAAATAAAAAATTGACATTCGTATTATTCATAATCTATGTATTAGCACTTATTTGGTTAGTTCTTTTTAAGTTACAGTTTTCTTTTGATCAAATAGACAGAGTGCGAGTAATTAATATGATTCCACTTAATAAGTCTGTCTTTTTTGAGGTGTATAACAATATAAGGATTTTTGTACCTTTGGGTATCTATATTTGCATGTTGAAAAGTAAGTGGTCTTTTATGAAAAAACTTCTTTCAATTATTGGTTTTACTCTGGCATTTGAGATTATACAATTTGTTTTCGCAATCGGAAGAAGTGATATTACTGATATACTGGCCAATACACTTGGAGGAACAATCGGTATTGGCATTTATGAGATATTATTCAAGATTCTAAAACACAGGACGAATAAATTTATAAATATATTAGCCTTGGTGCTAACTTCTTGTGTAATGTTTTTCATTATCTTTATATTTAAAAGGCATAGCTAGGTACGTATTGAATGGATTTTGGAAATATCTATCTAACCCCTTGGCTATTCGAAGTAGAATAGTTGAGGGCTTATTTTTGTATAGGGAAATTTTTATTGATTTTTCTATGGACACTATCTGAATGCCAAATTTAAAAAATAGGAATTTCTTAAATTTCATCAAGACATTTTTTAATGCATTTTTGAATAGATAATAAGTTCGGATTTTCATGAATCTTTATGAAAAAACTTTTTAAAAATGACTTACAGTTTGCAAGCAAAAACCCAAATTTTTCTTCATCAATTTTTTCTTTCTGTATTTTTAGTACTTGCGGTATAGACTGTATTAAGGCTTCTATTTTTTTTGGATCCAATCCATTGTTTAACATCACTAATATTGGTTGTAGAATTCTCTCAACTTCATCATGATCGTATGCATTATCAGATACAAATACCTTATTCCACAGTGGTTTTAATATTTCTAAATAAAGCTTCTGTTTTATTTTTGGACTTTTAACAAGTTCATCAAATGCGTCTGCTACATGAGCAATACTATGAGCCCACCCTTTTAACGAAACAAAACCCCTTAAATCCTTCTCCAAATTAATATAATCGATTAGTTTATCTTTTATTTGATATACCATCTCTTGTGAGAGAAAGTTGTCTCTATTATCTCTATATAATATGAGTGCAATTAAAAGAGAGGTAAAAGACCTTGTAAAAACCGTATCAGTACCATTTTCACCAATTCCTTTTAATAACAACTCACTTAAACACAAATCTAATAATTCATTTAATAATTCATGCTCAAGTTGATTTTTTTCGATAATTAGTTGATAAAAAGAGCTATAAATCAATTGGTCTCTGAGTTCACCATCAGTTGATCCGATATGTGTTATCATGGATTTGACGATTATTTCTTCACTTTCTTCTTCCCAGGTTCTTTTCCCGCTCTTTATTTCCTTTAAGACTTTTTTCAATTGAGCTTCTTGCATTGGAACAATGTTGACTAGTAAGCTCATAAATAATTCTCCTTTGTACGCTTGAATGGAGCTGTTTTCAATTAAAAACTTTCCTTCTAATTTCACAAAACTATACATTTAATAAGGGAAAATAAGCTATTTTTCATTTGAAAGCTTGGTCAATTTAATCGTTAAATCTGTTTTCTTCTCAGACCAATTTGAGATATTTATGAATTCCTCATTTTTCATTTCTATTGTATAGATTTTAGAGTTCTTTATGTCAAAGCTTTGTCCATTTGAGGAATTTTCCTCAAAGTTAGAAGTAGACACAAAAACATAATAAGGTGTTTCAAAATGGTTTATGACTTGTATTGTATATTTTCCTGCTTCAATTTCTCCACCCGCTTGAAATTTTCCAAACTTGTTATGGAATGAATAAGTATCATTTTTTAGTATTTCTTTATTGAAGTTGGATGGTGTAAGTTGTGCGTATCCGTTTCCTCTTACCGAAATTATGTTGTTGCTATAAAATTGTTTACCTACGTATTCTTGACCTTCATCTAAATGTATCCCTCCTATCTCAATTTCTCCTTCAACCGCTTTAATATCATAAAAGCCAGGCATAAAATCTTTATTATTTATCTTATAGGATTTAAGAAAAGATGATTCAAGATTGACATATTCAGCAGGATTTTCATCAATATTTCTATTTTTCATTGTTAATGGTATTGGTTCAACTCTATTTATGATGACATTATTTGCATAAAAAACATATCCCCCTATTAAAAAACCTAACATAGTGAAGAAAGATAAGAATGAACTTGTACTAATTATTCTACGCTTTTTGATTCTAGAAATGACTTTGTTTAAATTAATCTCGGATGGTTCTACATCTTTATGAGTAAGGATGGGTTCTTTTTTCATATCTTTATATATTTGGTTGCAAGTTTCACATTCATCTAAATGACTACTAACCAATAAATGACTTTCATCACTCGCTAATTTGTCAATGTATAATGGTAATAAGTCTTGAATAATTTTACAATGGTTTATCAAATTTATCCCCCTTTTCCATTATTCCCCTCAATTTATATATCCCTCTATGAAAAGTAACTCTTGCCCAGCTTTCACTTTTCACAAATATGTCTCCTATCGCCTTGAAACTTAAATCATTAAAACTCCGAAGAATAACAACTTGCTTATAAGGCTCATTAAGTAGCTTGATTGCTTGGAGTAAAAAAAGGTTCTCTTCCTTCTTTTCCACTAATTTTGAAGGAGAAGATAGATTCACAACCTCAGTATTATTTTCATTAATTTCGTCATATATTGTTGGATTCTTTTTTTGATGTTTAAAATAGACATATTTTCCAATCTGATACAGCCAAGTTTTTATTGAAGAATTCCCCTTAAAGCGATGAATTGAAATATATGCTTGAAAAAATGTTTCTTGGACCAGTTCTTCTGTTAACGTTTTATCATTGGTCAGATAATATATGTAATTGTATAATTCCCTTGAGTATAGTTTGTAAATTTCCGTAAATTCCTTCAATAGTTCCCCCCCTCATAGAATTAGTATCAATTTTTTTACTTTCGTTACAAAAAAAGTAAAAATAATCACTTTCCAGTAACTATTTTTCGGCATTAAACTAACAACTCCTTCATTCCCTTGAAATTCTATGGGACATACTAATATGGGTTCTAACATATCCGGATAAAAATGAATCGCAACTTTTAGATTTTTAACCTGTAGGTGTGGCGTATATATTGTTGGAAATTATCTACAATGGTCATAAAAAAATAACCTAGATCCGCCATTCTTTTTAACAGTAGCCTCTAGGTTATTTCTTTTGTCCTTTTTTACAACATTTCTTGCAGATTAGAATTTTCGTTAAATATGGGGTCGTAAAAAAATCAAAACCACCCGTGAAAGCAACTTTTTATATGTTTACCTTTTTTAGTTAGAACCTGTTAGGTTCTAATTTCATTACTGCCCCAAAATATTGTTGAGCCGTAGTAAAACTAATGAAGGCACAAAGCTCACTAACTTCATTATCAGAAAAATACTCGTTTAATATTTCAAACGCGAAATCTGGGACCATTCCTTTGGGGGATTTCAAAAATACCTCCGCAAACCCTACTGCAACAGATGTTTTTTCATCAAACGCATTAGGCTCAGGCTTTCCTTTTGCTTTGCAATACTCACAACCATTGCTTTGTGCCAATGATCTTCTAACTTGCTCTTTTAATTTGGATGACAATAGCCCGTCTTTTTCTAATATTTCTCCTAAATTAGACCATGCTTCCATAACTTTTGTATTATAACCAAGTAGCTTTTGAAAAGGTGTTTTCCCAAAATTTGATTGATTGATTCTTGCCATTTACACTACCTCCTTGTTATATTAAATATAAAGGATAAATCGTATAAATCACATTAAATTAAAAATGGTATTTCGTTATATCATTTAAATTATTAACAAAAAAGAGAGGTATTTCTTTAAAAATGAAAATAGACGATATTGATAAAAAAATAATAGTTGAATTATCTAACAATAGTCGTTTATCAATGAGCGAACTCGGAAGAAGAATTAATTTATCCTCTCCATCCGTAACTGAACGAGTAAGACAAATGGAGTCATTTGGATTAATAAAAAAATATACTTTAGAAATTAACTACGAAAAATTAGGACTACCTATTCAATGTATAATAGAGGCAACAGTAAAAAATGGGGACTATAAACGATTTAAGAATTATATAGAAAGTCTTCCCAATGTTGATTTTTGTTATCGAATAGCGGGTAATGCTTGCTATATGCTTAAAATGCAATTTGAAAATTTTTCTAAAGCAGAAGAGTTCATTGACACTGTAAATCCATATGCTTCAACTGTTACACACTTTATCTTTTCAGAAGTCCAGACAAGTTTGAAAGTTGATTCACCGTGACCCATTTTCCAGAATAATAAAATGCCTTTGCATAAATTAGCAAAGGCATTTTTAATTATATACAAAAAAAGAAGCGACCGTAATCGCTTCAATCAAAATAAATGATGGAGACTATCGGGATCGAACCGACGACCTCTTGCATGCCATGCAAGCGCTCTCCCATCTGAGCTAAGCCCCCGTATACCCTAGATAAAATTGGTAGTGATACTAACTACTGAGTGATCCCAGCTGAGCTAATGCCCCGAATATAAAGACTACATCAAAAATTATATCCACATCTTGTTCTATAAGCAAGAAAAAAATGATGATTTAGGATAAAGTTATTGGCTCTATTTTTGAATAGGGGTTGATAAATAAATTTGAACGTATTAAAATTTTAATACGTTCAAATTTATTTATAAGGTGCGATAAGAATGAAAGACATTTATTATATTGAAAGTTTAGAGCAACTCAAGGTTTTAAGTGATCCCTTCCGAGTGAGGATTATTTGGGAACTGGATGAATCCGCTAAAACGGGGAAAATGTTAGCGGACCTTTTAGAGTTGTCGCCATCTAAGATGCGTTATCATTTAACCGAGCTTGAGAAAGTTGGGCTGATTGAGATAGAAAGAACGGAAATAAAGAATGGAATTGTGCAAAAATTTTTCCGCCCGATTGCAAAAATTATTTCTCTTGAAAAAATGTACCCTGTGATTAATGGTGATACTTCCTCCATCAATAATTCTCTTATCGAGAATGCCTTATTACTGTTGGAGAAGGCAAAAATCAATTTAAGAAAAATAAATGCGAAGGCTTTTAACCCAGGAGAACTCATTCAAATCTTTGATACTCTGTCGTTAACTGAAGTGGAGTTTCAAGAATTCAAGATCAAATTAAATGAGTTGAAGTCCTCCTTTCAACATGAAAATCATCAAGGAAAAAAGAAATACCAAATCTATGTTGCAGCATTTCCTGAAGGAGATGAAAAGAAATAAGTTCAAGTGTGGCAGAAGGGCGGAAAGGATATGAACTTAAAGAAGGATAGAAATTTCTTATATATTATCAGTGCCAACACATTAGCCAATATTGGCTCAGGGATTGCGATGATTGGCATCCCTTGGCATTTGTTGAATCAAGTGAATGGGGAACGAAGTCTTGGGATTATCACATTTATTACGACGGGTCTGCTTTTTATACTATCCCCCTATCTTGGAATCATCATTGATCGCTATTCACGAAAGAAGCTCGAGTTAATTTACAATTTGCTAGGGTTTTTGCTTGTATTTGCTTTTGCTCTTTGGGGCCTCTTTTTAGGGGAGTATCAATCTTACCATCTGATGATTTTATATATGGTGGGATCGCTCTATTTTACCTTTCATTTTCAAACCATGCTTGGGATGACACAGGAGCTATTTGCAAAAGATACTTATCAAACACTAAATAGTGTATTGGAAATACAAAATCAGGTGGCCAATGTGATTGCAGGAGGTTTGGCAGGGATATTGATTGCCCGCTGGGGATTAGTCAATATTCTTCTTGTTAATGCAGGAACCTATTTAGCTGCATTTGTATTCTATCTCTTAATCAAGTATCAAAAATCACAGTCTATAAATTTCACAAAAAAAGTCAGTGCTATTGAGGATTTTAAAGCGGGATGGAAATATTTAAGACAGCAACCAAGCTTAAGTATTTTTTATTTAGCTACCTACATTCCTTTTTCCATTGTCATGTTAATTAATTATGTCTTTCCAGTATATGTGAGGAAGACATTACATGCAGGTCCTGTTGTATTTGGCCTTTATGAAGTAATCTTTTCGTGTGGCTCCGTTTTGGCAGGTCTCGTTATCGTTGTATTAACAAAACGTTTAGGAAAAGAAAGATTCATTATCTTGAATGCGACCATTATCACCATTTCAATGTTCTGCTTACCAATCCTACCTTTGGCTTCTGTGTTCTTAGTGATGAACGTGATGATTGGTTTTGGAAGTGCAGGAGTAAAGATTACTCGAAGGACGATTATGATGGAAAATATTCCAACCAGTATCGTCGGGCGAGTCAATAGTTTTTATTCAATCGTTGAAATTGCCTTACGCTTAACGTTCATTAGTATTTTCACAGCTATGATCTCCAAAACAGGAACAACGATTCCATTGCTTATCATGGGAACCCTTCTCCTATTTTCAGTTTTCTTTATTATGTACTGTCAAAAAGGCGTTAAAAGAGAGTTTGCCCTGTCAAATGAATCGTTAAAATAGTTTAAAGGCACCTTCCATATTACAAGAAGGTGCCTCTGTTAATTATTGCAGGCTTTCGACCTCTACTGAAGTCACACCCTCAATTTCTGAAATACTGTAATACACATCGGTCGTCTTTCTTTTGAAATTGACGGTGATTCTTAATTTGACTAAATGATCGCCAGTTTCTAAGTCTTTAATGCGAATATTTTTGATGGCCATTTTTTGTTCATTTACCGCTTTAATTAAGTCATCAATTTTCTTTTTCTCGTGTACAATAACGTGAAGCCTAATTTCTTTTTGACGCAGTTGCTTTGGTCCTATGAGTGAGACTAAGATGGGAATGAGTTCGACGCTGATGATGAGTAGGGTTACACCAGCGATGGCTTCAATGTAAAAACCAGCACCCACGGCAATTCCGATTCCAGCAGCTCCCCAAATTAACGCGGCTGTTGTTAAACCGGAAATGCTGTCGTTCCCACGACGAAGGATGACACCGGCTCCTAAGAAACCAATTCCCGATACAATTTGCGCAGCAAGACGGAGGGGATCCATGGTAATATTTACAGCATCGTTTTTTGGAAAGGTATAAGCTGATTCAATGGAGACGATCGTGAGTAGACAGCTGACGATGGAAATGACTAAACTGGTTTTAAGACCAACTGGCTTTCGTTTAATTTCCCGTTCAAGACCAATAATTAATCCGAGCACAGTAGAGATTCCTAATTTAACCAGAATTTCAAGATCTAGTTGACTTAGTAGACCTCCTTTAAAGATAGTTGTAATGTTATAGAGTAAAAGCAATGACAATACCTCCAAGTTTTGATAGTTTATGGCAATTTTGTATAGTAAAATATGGTATATGTGTAAGAATTCGGAGAGCAGGAGTGATCGTGTGGAAAGTCCTAAAGTAAATCCTTATGTTGTATTGGCAATTGGTGTTTTATCTGTATCTGCTTCGGCAATCTTGGTTAAAGTATCCTCTTCTCCGTCTGGTGTAATCGCTTTTTACCGTTTATTTTTCTCGGTGCTGTTCATGTTGCCTCTTTTTTTATTTAAGAATGCAGCCGAGTTAAAGTTAATCACGAAGCGAGATTGGATATTTTCTATCGTCTCAGGCCTCTTTTTGGCGTTTCATTTTATCCTATGGTTTGAATCATTAAACTATACCTCTGTGGCTAGTTCAACTGTGCTTGTCACTCTTCAACCGTTATTTGCCTTTATTGGGACCTTTCTATTTTTTAAAGAAAGATTTTCTGGTAAAGCTGTCATAAGTTGTGTGATCGCGATTATCGGAAGTGTGATTATCAGCTGGGGTGATTTTCGGATAAGTGGAATGGCTCTTTTTGGGGATTTTTTATCATTAGTTGCCTGTGCACTTGTTACCGCTTATCTAATGTTTGGTCAATCTGTTCGCCAAAGATTATCATTAATAACATATACTTTTGTTGTCTATACCTTTAGTGCTATTGTGTTATTTTTTTATGTATTAATAGATCAAGAGTCTTTTTTTCCAGTTGTTAAGACTGATTGGATCTATTTTATCCTTTTAGCCTTAATTCCTACTTTAATGGGCCATACTTTATTTAACTGGTCACTTAAATGGATTAGTACATCGACCATTTCAATGGCCATCCTTTTTGAACCAGTCGGCGCAACGATTATGGCCTATTTTCTATTGGATGAAAGCGTAACATGGTCGCAACTAATTGGGGGAATCATTGTTGTTTTCGGAATTATGTTTTTTATCTTAGATGAAAGAAAAGTGTTAATCAAGCAAAAAAACAAAATATCAACGGAAATGAAGTGATGATGTTGAGGATTCGTCAAGCTGCGGAAAAGGATGCATGGGGAATTGCCGAGGTTCATGTCAAAAGCTGGCAGTATGCATATAAAGGAATTATGGATCGGGATTTTTTGGAAAATCTTCAAATCAGGGATCGATTTTCTTTGTGGAAGGTCCTTAAATTACAGCTAGAGAAGATTGAGGTGATTAAAAAGTGGATATCGAAGTTCCTTTTGAAACCTTTCCAATTCTTGAAACGAAGCGAATGATCCTAAGACAGTTGGACAGGAGAGATGCATATTCTCTTTATCGCTATTTTTCCATTGAGGAAGTAACGAAATATTATGATTTAGAGCCGTTTACTACGGAACAGCAGGCTATTGATTTAATAAAACGCCTTTCCTACGAATATACTTTGGGAGAGCAAATTCGCTGGGGAATACAATGGAAGAATTCTCGTGATATTATTGGGACATGCGGTCTTCACGAGATTGAAAGAGAGCATTTTAAAGCAGAAATCGGCTATGAGCTGCATCCGGATTATTGGGGAAAGGGAATGATGACTGAAGTGATCGCGAAAGTATTGGAGTACGCTTTTTTTACCATGGGCTTAAACCGTGTAGAAGCATTCTATCATCCATTAAACCTTGCTTCAAAAAAAGTATTAGAAAAGAATGGCTTTCAGTTCGAAGGAATATTAAGGCAACGATTATATAAAAAAGGAAAATTTATGGATGTTGCTCTTTCAGCTGTTCTAAAAGAAGAATAAAATGGAGAATCCTCGCTGTGAAGGATTCTCCATTTTTTAATAGGGATAGAGGATGGTTGTCAAGCCAGAAAAAACAAATGCTCCAACGACACTAAAAATAAAGGTTCCTCCATATATTTTTTCTTCTGAATTGGCCATCTTAATTCCTTCAATATAAGCATATATAAACAAATAGATAGCCATCACAAGAGAAAGATATAACGCGATAGATTGAAGCAAGGAATATCACCCACTTAAGAGTTAATAGAATACTATAGCTTTATGCTAGAAAGGGGATTCCTATGACAAATTCGAGTTGATCTACTTTTGGATAGAGATTTCTAATTATAGATGCTTATGATTTGGATAACATTTTTAAAAGCAGTGAAACGAGATTGACATAGTATTGTGTGTGATGTGGTTAAAATTATCCACAAGCTGTTGATAACTTTGTTTATAATGATAAAATAGGTATTTTAATTGTGGATGATTATGTGGATTTCATGTGGATAACAGTTTTAGAAAGTGAAATTAAAATAATAGACTTGAAATACGAAGGAATTTCTAATATTTAGTAAATTTTTGTGAAGTTTTACACAAAATGAAATTTTCTGTCCTCTCAATTGCTATAATTTATTTGTGTTAACTACATACTTTAAGCAAAAGGAGAGATTCATATGTCAACGATTGTTTTTCGTTCACCAAGTAGGTACATTCAAGGCAAAGGCGCTTTAAAGAGTATTGGTGTATACATAAAAGAACTTGGTCAAAAACCACTCCTTATTTCCGATGAGATCGTATGGGGGATTACTGGAGATACTATTACTAATAGCTTAGCCACAGAAAATCTAGAATATCAATATGTCCCATTTCATGGAGAAGCTTCTATGAATGAAGTAAACCGAATTGCTGAAATTGGAAAGGCTCATTCTGCCGATATTGTGATAGGGATTGGCGGAGGGAAAACGCTAGATACAGCGAAAGCCACTGCAGATACATTAGACGTGAAGGTTGTGATTGTGCCGAGTGCAGCCTCTACAGATGCGCCAACAAGTGCGTTATCTGTAATATATACGGACGAAGGCGTGTTCGAAGCTTATAAATTCTATAACAAAAATCCTGATTTAGTTTTAGTAGATACAGCTGTTGTTGCCAAGGCGCCTGCAAGATTATTTGCATCAGGAATCGCTGATGCCATGGCAACTTGGGTGGAAGCGAGGGCTACGATTGACAGTAATAGCTCTGCTATGGCTGGTGGAAAAGTAAGCATTGCAGCCAAAGCGATTGCAGAGGCATGTGAGCAAACTTTATTGCAATATGGAATTCCTGCTTATAAAGCGGTGCAAAAAGGAATGGTCACAAGACATGTAGAGGCCGTTGTTGAGGCCAATACACTGCTATCCGGTATTGGCTTTGAAAGTGGTGGATTAGCTGCCGCTCATGCGATTCATAATGGATTTACTGTCCTTGATGGCGATATTCATCATTTAACTCACGGGGAGAAGGTTGCTTATGGAACGCTTGTTCAATTGGTATTAGAATTGCATCCTCATGAGGAAATTTTGAAATATATAAACTTCTATCGTGAGCTAGGACTTCCTACTACTTTAAAAGATTTACATTTAGAAAATGCTTCTTATGAAGATTTAGTCAAAATAGGAGCGGCTTCAACTAAAGAAGGAGAAACGATGGGAAATTTATCACCAGAAATAACAGCTGATGATGTGGCAAATGCTATTATAACGGTAGATCAGTTAAGTAAATAACCCCCTTTATGACTAATATTAGTTTGAAACATCCGATTTCTTTAAAGAGGTCGGATGTTTTTTTGTATTTATTATTTCAAAATAGGCTGGAAAATAGTTATGTAAAGAATTCTAGTTTTATGTAGTCAAGAGAATCCCCCGGCTCTTACTGAAATATTTCGTAGAAAAAAAGGACTTTCTTTTTTGCCTATTACCACTATAAGAAATATAAAGGATTATGTTAAAGTCTATTATATATAGGCAAATCGTAGTAATGGATTAGTAATTTCGGTATAATATTTATTGAAAGGGGGAATCAAATCTATTATGGTTAGAGGAATGACCAAAGGAACCCTGTCTACAAGGGACTACATATACGAAAGCCTCTTAGAGGATATACTACAGATGACATTGGAGCCTGGTAAGAGTTTATCAGAAAAAGAAGTAGCAGAGGTTTTTCATGTAAGTCGCACCCCCGTTCGCGAAGCATTTTTACGCTTAGAGAAAGAAGGATTACTAGAAATATTTCCTCAAAAAGGTTCATTTGTTTCATTAATTGATTACTCCTTAGTTGAGGAAGCACAGTTCATGAGAGAGCAGCTGGAGCTGGCTGTTATGAAGTTAGCCTGTGAATCTTTCCCAAATGCTGAGTTGATCAATCTTGAAACAAATCTCAAGAAACAAGAAATATATGTGAGGGAAAAAGATTCTAAGGAGCTCTTTAACCTTGATGAGGAATTTCACTATATATTTTTCAAGGGGTGTAAAAAGGAACGAGTCTGGGATAATATTCAAGCAATGAATTTACATTTTAAGCGTGTTCGTGTCTTGCGGTTGGTTAGTGACTATTCCTGGGAGAATATCATTAAAGATCATATGCTGATTTATCAGGCAGTCGTTGATAAAGATAGTGAACGGGCTCAGGATATTATGCATAGGCATTTAACAAGAGTTTGGGATGATTCAACAGATCTGAAATTGAAGTATCCGCAATATTTTAAAGAATAAAGACAGGTAAAAAAGCTGATGATGGAGGAAATAATCCGAAAGCGATTACAACAAATCAAACATTAAAAGTAGAAGATCGAAAATAAAGATTTGGTTACATTCTTTGATATGACCCCAGAAGTTTTTAAATTTGTATTTGATTTAGACTTTGTTGGTACCTTTATTCAAACACAAGTTTTTTCCAAAGGTATGGTTGGAACAGGTGGATGCATTATTAATATGTCTTCTATGAGTACACCAAGCCCAATGACAAAGGTACCTGCTTATAGTGCTGCAAAAGCAGCAATTAGTAACTTTACACAATGGATGGCTGTCCATATGGCGGATTCCAATATTCGAGTTAATGCTCTTGCACCAGAGCTCTTTTAACAAATGAAGACGGATCACTGACAGAACGCTCTGAGAAAATTCTCTTCCATACACCAATGAGACGTTTTGGTAAGCCAGAAGATTTATTAGGGACGCTACTCTGGTTAGTGGAATACACAAAGTGGATTTGTTACTGGTATAACCGTACCTGTTGACGGCGGCTTTATGGCTTATTCTGGTGTTTGATGTATATAAATAATAAAGATTTTATTCGCAGATACAAATATGTACTGTGAAAATTAAAGAAACCTGCTTTTCCCATTCATTTTTTGTTTAAAATAAATGGGGAAGGCAGGTTTTTTATTTTACTAAATAGAATTGAAAAAAAGGGTCATAATAAAAAGAAGTGCATACAAGAGGTGATGAAATGAAACGGAAAGTTATCATAATTTTAAGTGCAATTTTTATGCTTATTAGTATCGTTTTATTTATTGTATACCTCATGAAAGGTGATTCTTCAAGGTGGCAGGTTGCCTTAGGTGGATTTGCGGTAAGTGCTTTACCGCTTTTACTATTGTTATTAAAACAAATTCCTTTTAATATTCCATTAATAATCGGTTATTATCTCACTATTCTATGCACCGCATTTTTAGGATCCATTGGAAGCTTTTATTTGCATTATAAATGGTGGGACTCTACTTTACATTTTTATAAAGGATTATATGTAGGATTTATTGGGATTACATTGTATAAAATATGTGTTCCAGAAAGGGTACGAGATGATGTATCACGTTGGATGATTTTTTTATTTATTCTATCTCTCTCTGTTTCCTCCAGTGTACTTTGGGAGATTTATGAGTTTGTAGGGGATTTACTATTTACTCATACTATGCAAAGGGGTGGGAATAAGGACACGATGTATGATTTACTCTCATGTATTGCTGGTGGATTGATTGTTTCTATATATGCTACCGCTAAAAAGCGGACTGTATAAAAGTAAATCTCAGGGAAAGAAAATAGATGCGTGGAATAAGGTTTATATATTCCACTTAAAAAGATGGAGGATAATATGAGTCGAAAGATAACCATTGCCCTCAGTTTAGTTTATGTCCTATTTATGGCTATATTGGCATTTGTATATAAAACTGATGATGAAGATTTTAAATCACTGGTAGCGATAGGTGGAATTGTTTGTGGAGCTATCCCTTTCCTTTTAGCATTTTTTACAAAATTACAATTTAATCTTCCCCTTATTATTTTTTATTTTGTCTTTCTGTTTGGTTCACAATATTTAGGATCTATTCGCGGCTGGTATGGTTTAGGATGGTGGGATACCTTTCTTCATTTAATTAGTGGAGCAATTCTTGCATTTGCAGGGATCGCGCTCTACGAACGTTTAGTTCATAGGGATGCGGGAAGGGAAATATCGTCTTGGTTTATCTTTTTATTTATTTTTTCGTTCGCTGTATTTGGCGGAGTTGTTTGGGAGGTCTATGAATTTAGTTCTGATCAATTATTTGATATGACCCTTCAAGGAGGAGGAAATAAAGATACTATGGTTGACTTGATTGCTGATACTATCGGTGGATTTGTTATTGCAATCGGTTCAGCAGTAAGGACAAGATTAAAAAAGTAAGGAATAAAAAAATTCCTAAATAATGCTCTCATGAAAAGAAAAAATATATTGCAAACTTATTGTTATCGTGATATATTATTTCTTGTCCTCAAAGAGAGGATGGAATACAAATAAGAAAATATATCAAAAAAGTAATTGACGAAAAAGTGCGATTATGATATATTTAAAAGGTCGCTTCTGGGCGATATTGGGAAAAATTGTTCTTTGAAAACTAAACAAACCATACGTCAACGTTAATTCTATTTTTAAAATTAAGAGCTAATCTTACTCTTTTTTGGAGAGTTTGATCCTGGCTCAGGACGAACGCTGGCGGCGTGCCTAATACATGCAAGTCGAGCGAACTTTTGGGAGCTTGCTCCCAAAAGTTAGCGGCGGACGG
>NZ_JBHKFI010000013.1:0-120577 GCF_042263505.1 Cytobacillus sp. Hz8
GATGGTTAGTCACGCAAAGCCTGATTGATTTTTCTAAGGGCTGAAGCCCAAAGAAAAATCTTATTTCACTTATCACGCTCATAACGCCACGTCCTGTGGCTTCGCCTGACTAGGACCTTAATCCCTCTTCGGACCTTTACGGACAGTTGATCTCCCACTTATCTTCTTCGTATTCTCAGAATCTTGAAGTGGGAGCCAAAATGTCCGTTAAGAGTGGGATAAAATTGCAAAGTCCTTACGGTTACACCCACTTTTCAAGCAAGCTCTCCAACTGATAATAGTTTTTCCTCGCTGAATTTCATATTTCTGCCTCCTCCAAAGTGGTGATATGTCGTTACACTACGTCATGAATAAGTGGTTTAATACATATATTGTTTGTTTCTTTTCGAGTAATATGATAACAGACGATATTACAGCTTTTTTTTGATAACCGTTTAATTAATCTAAATGGAAATAATTAATTATTAAACCTCTGATCAATTAGGTTTGCTAAATATTCAGGACTATATGGAGTCCCTTCTTCTAGCCACCATGATATGATTCCGAAAGTCGATGATGCAATAATTTCTTTAGGCAGCTGGAACGAACGCCCTTTCTCCTTTCGATTTGTTTCCCAAAAGGTAAGGATGTCTAACAATATATCGAATACTCTTTTGCGAAAATCCTTGTTTTCAAGCATCACATTGTAAAGACCTGCATTTTGATAAAAATGCTCAAGAAAAGAAATCAAGCGAGACTTCCCCTTTTTATCCTTATTCACCTCAGTCGGTGACATCATAATCTTATTTAATTCAGCCAATACCTCGTCAATCATTTGTTCCTTTAAATCATCAATATCACGAAAATGTAAGTAAAAGGTCGCCCGATTTAATTCAGCCCGATCTGCAATCATTTGAACCGTCAATTTATTAATATCAGAATTTTCCTTAATTAACGATATAAGTGCTTCCTTAAACATTCTTTTTGTACGTATAATTCGTGGATCGACTTTCATTCTCTTATTATTAGGCATATACTCAATCCTTCGTCTAATATTTATTATTTTTTCAACACAATAATAGGTAGTCGTCTATTAGTAAACATATATTCAAAAAGTGTATATGGCTATTTTCACTTTTTATATGTTAGAATTTATTTTATCGACACTCTATCAATTATGCAACTAAGTGTCGACAATTTATATAATTTAGAAAGGAACGTTTAATTTTATATGAATCAAACAAATCAACAATTAAATAAAGGGGTACTTTTATTCGTCTTACTTCTTGGCTCATTTCTATCCATCCTGAATCAAACGATTCTAAATGTGGTTTTACCGGATTTAATGACGGAATTTAAAGTCTCTGCTACCACTATTCAATGGCTATCAACTGGCTTTATGTTAGTGAATGGGATATTAATCCCAGCGACAGCCTTTTTAATGCAGCGTTTTAGCACTCGCCAGCTTTTTCTCAGCTCGATGATATTGCTGCTGGTCGGTACCTTAATCAATGCGGTTGCTCCAAATTTTGCTCTCTTATTAACCGGCCGGCTCATTCAAGCAGCAGGAGCTGGAATTATCATGCCTCTATTAATGAGTGTCACCCTTGTTATTTTTCCTGAGGAAAATCGAGGAACAGCCATGGGACTAATTGGACTTGTCATGATTTTTGCTCCTGCCATTGGTCCAACCCTTGCAGGAGTCATTATCGAACATTTTTCTTGGCGCTGGCTATTTATCGGCATGGCACCGCTAGTTGCCATTGTGATTGGTCTATCTTATAAATTTCTTGTCAACGTTTCAGAAACATCCAGACCAAAACTGGATTTTATTAGTATTATTCTTTCAACTGCTGGATTTGGGGCATTACTTTATGGGTTTAGCAGCGCTGGTGACAAAGGCTGGGGAAGCTCAGTCGTGTTGACCTATTTAATTTCCGGAGCTATTTTACTTATCATCTTCTGCTGGCGTCAGCTTACTTTAAATAACCCACTGCTCAATCTACGAGTCTTTACAAACAAGATGTTTACGATGACAGCAATTGTCAATATACTGGTCACCATGATTATGTATGCAGATATGATTTTGCTTCCTATCTACTTACAGACAAGTAGAGGATATACAGTACTTGATACAGGTCTATTATTACTACCTGGAGCATTAATTAATGCATTTATGTCACCTGTTTCAGGTCGTTTATTTGATAAAGTCGGGGCTAAACCTTTAGCCTTTATCGGTCTTATCTTTATTATCTCTTCCATGTGGGGAGTAACCAATCTAACCGAGACAACAAGTTTCACCTATTTAATGATTAGAACAATCATTTTACGAATCGGGATTTCCTTCATGACGATGCCGATCACTACCGCTGGACTAAATGCACTCCCTAAACAACTTAATACACACGGTACAGCCATTACCAATACAGTCCGTCAGGTAGCTGGTTCCATCGGAATTGCAGTCGTTGTCACCATTATGACAACGAGAACAAAGAGTCATGCTACTATGTTGTTAGATTCCGGAAGCATTCACTCCAAAGCACAACTGATTCTAGATTCTTCAATTCTAGGAATGAATGATGCTTATATGTTTGTCGCAATTCTTGGAATCCTAGCCTTCTTTGCCACTTTCTTTATTCCTAATAAGAAGAAAGCAGTTAAGGAGGAAAAGAACATCGTACAACGACAACACGGTACAAATCCAACTGAAGGACAATAATAACATAAAGAAAACTCGCCGATTGGCGAGCCCCTAAGGGCGAAGACAGAGGCGTAGTTCACCGAAAAAAGAAAAGCACTTTTTTCGGCTGCGAAGCGTCTCTCGGAAGCTTTCCTTGTGCCCTTATACTAAATTCCTAAAATTGGCCACTACGTCGAGTTTCTTCTTTGCTACCAATTTATGCTTTCTTAACGTATAAGAAAAAGGTGGGTTACGATTCCCACCTTTTTTGTCTTTTTAGATTCTCTATACTCTTGATTTTCATGATAAAAAGGCTCTGCTGTTTCGAATTCTTTTGTAATCAAGTCCGAATCATTGGCCTATTCAAACAGCTTGAGCGAATTCCTTTGATATTGAGTCCAAATTAAAATCCCATTCGAACAGTATCAATGAATTCTTTTGCTACAGCGGATACCAATAATTCTGTCAATGAAAACCTTAAACTAGAATAACATTTTCAAAGCCACATTCATTGGCCACCTGTAAAAGTTTTTGCATATAATCTTCACCAGGTGACGGAGTATTCTCCAATCGTCCTTTTACTCCAAAATGCCTAAACTTAATCAGCTTTAACTTTACATTGTCAGCTTTTTCGCCAATGGTTTCGGCAATTCCCCTGATTACTTCCTCCGCGTCAACCTCATCCTGCAAACACACTATTCGTACTTCTTCTAATTTGTCTCCCTCTGCAAGATAACGAAGATTTTTCTTAATAATGGAATTCGTTGGCCCCCTAGTGAGTTTTTTGTATGTTTGAATATCCCAAGCCTTCACATCCAGCATGACTCCATGGCAAAGCTTCATCAATTCCGGAAAGCGACTAAAATCCGTCGTTCCATTACTATCAATTAGGCAAGAAAGCCCATTAGCATTTGCTAAAATAAACAATTCCTTCAAAAAATTGGGGTAAAGAGTGCATTCACCGCCTGATACCGTTATTCCACGAATAAAGGGAATATTCTTCTGAACCTCTTGGAAAACCTCAGCAGGATTCATCATTTTCACTCGTGGTGAGGAATTGGAAGGACAAACCTTAATACATTGATCGCACAGCTGACAAATTTCAGAATTCCATATTACACGGTTCCCTACAATCGTCAATGCGCCCGATGGACAGCCGCCAACACAAATACCACAGTGATTGCATACTGATTGTGTTTCAGGATTATGGCAATAGGCACAGGATAAATTGCATCCCTGTAAAAAGATAGAGGTCCGATTCCCTGGCCCATCAACTAGACTTAAAGGAATAATTTTATTGACAGGAGCAGTCGTCATAATCCCCTAACCTTTCTCTTTTCAAGTTGATTATGTTCATAATTCGGAGCTCCAAGATGTGTCGTATTTTGCAGAACTACCTGCTCATTTCGAAACTTTTCCATTTCACTGCGCTTAACTAAATAACCGGTAATGCGTACTAAATCACTATTTTCTTCATAAAAGCTTATATATTTGGAACCTAATGAAAATGCGCCTTTTACAATATCAAGAATCGCACCAGGATTTTTTCGGCCAGTTGATTCAAAAGGGAAAATATCGCCACAACCAGTCGTTATGAACCGATGGAATCGTGCGCTATGTCTGAGATGTTGATAGATATTTTCTGGTTCATCCCCTACAGGAATCCGTACTCCTGATGTGATGCCAATATCATAATCCATCCCTACTTGAGCGTGGAGCATAAAATGTCCACCGCTAATTTTTGAATACTTGGCTGGGAATCTTGCCGCGAAATCAGAAATAATCGTCATAATTTCATCAGCAAGATTATCGGCATCATCATGATGTCCATAGCGTTTCCCACCAACGCCCATCAATGTATTCACACACTCCGCGAGGCCCGTAATACCAAACATGCCAACAAATTGATGCGAATGAATAAGTCCTTCCTTAACAAGGAATGAAGTCTCAAAAAAATTAGATTTTTCTACTAAAAAACTGACACGTTCATTCATGTAATTTCCTAAAGCGAGAAGACAATCCGGAAGCAGTTCATGTAAAAATTGTTCTGTACTTGTCGCAACCTTTGCAAGTCCAGGCAAGGTGATACGAGAAAGAGTATAGGCACCGCCGCCAATCGGCAAGATATTATAACAGCTTGATATGCCGTAATCACAAGAGTAAGTTTCCTTGTTAAGTTTATGGTTACATATAGCAGGATTAGCACAGTAAAGGCTCGTTTCAATTGCCAACTCTGCAAAATCATCCGGGGTAATCTCTGGATCATACTTCAATGTAAAGTTTGGAACTGCATTTTGCAATTCCTTTTCCAGCTCTAAAATTAGTCTTCCTGCCCGAGTAGCCTCCGGACCAATATTTGCGTGGCAGAAGGAATCAGTAATAGTCCGATCAAGGAAGTTAAGAAATAATCGAAGCTTTTTCTGTGCCTCCTCATCACTGACCCCATCCAAAAAAGGTTCAATTAGCTTATCAAGATTACCAAGATAAACTGGGAATCCCGTAATGGAAGGAACATGCTTATACAGAATCAACAAGGAATTTAATAATTCATCCAAATCAGTTGGAGGATTAATTCTGAGGAACTCACTACCATTCTTAATATACTTCTCATAATCGGGCATCATATAGCGTGGCCGATAAGGAGCATGACCCTCAAACAAATCATCTATTGCCTTCAAATCAAAATAATATTGAGTTTTTTCCGGAATATTAATAATGGATAAAGTATCCTCCGCCATATGGGCAAGAGACATAACCTTTTGCTCATAGGTAAGTTTTTTTGATGTAATCGTTTCTAAGATATGATTCATTCTCCACACTTCCTTTGAATAATATTAGTAATTTATCCTTTGATCCATTAATGCTGAAAGTTGTTCATATTGTCTTTCAGTTATGGTAATCTTTCGTTTATCAACCGTAATTAATCCTTGATCTGAAAGCTTTTTAATGGTGCGGTTAACCGTTTTTGTACTGAAACCTGTTTCATCAGCCATTTGTTGTCTCTTAATTTGCATCACACACATTTTATTCTTTTCAAATTTTCTATAATACTGTATCAGATAGAGCATTAGGCGATTCATCCCATCCAGAAACAAATAGGTATGATTGTTTTTTGACTCCTCCAAAGTCCTGCTTGTGATAGCACGCGCTCGTAAAAACAATGCCTCTGAATCCTTTCGTATCCAGTTCAAGTAATGATGCAAAGGCATAATCAAAAATTTACAATTCGTGATTGTCATTAAAGTAACCCTATAATATGGAATTCCTGCTAGACCCTCCATTTCCCCGAACAACTCAGGTGCTTGGAAATCGATAAAAGCATAGACATCACCTGAAATTTGCTCTTCAGTTGCCCTCACACGTCCTTCAATTAAAATCCATACTTCATTACATGGCTCATTTGCAGATATAAATTTAGTATCCTCCTCTATTTCAAGGAAATGACAGGAACGACTAGATATGGGGATATGTTTAAACAATTGCTTTAAATAGGTCCTTTGAGGCTCTGATGACTGATCAATCGCTTGCAGTATATCCTCCATACTTAATCTCCTCCTTCCAATAAATTATATCTAGAAAATGATTCACCTTGAAGGACATGTGTCCTCTATTCCTGTCTAATATGTATTTGTTCATCAATTGGTCATAGTCTTATAGCTTCTTGAGCTACAATATTACTTACCTTAAAAATCATTCTCCCTTCAGACGCTTTAAACTACTGTAATTGAACATTCAGTTTATGTCTTCCATTAAGGGAGCACCACAACTTTTATCTAACATTTGCTTATTTGATGAATAAACCAAGATTTTCAACCGTTATTTATCGCCCCAACCTCCATTAAAACAACATTACTTTCCTTTGACTTTTCTTATCAAAAAATCTACAATAATGACTGTACTTCACACTTTTAGGAGGATTATTAAAAAATGACACATTTTATGAGACTTCGATTCCCAACTTTGAACAAGTAATTAAATATGTTCAAAGGCTCTGTTTTGTGTATTCAGAGTAAATGGGATAAGTCTGTCCTTTTTTAATAATCTTCATTTCATATTAGAAGACCACGTAATTTGTTCATAGATGCAAGCTTACGATGGATTTTCTTGTACTACCGGTTAGTCGTGCTAGTATGAAATATGTAATGTTGAGAAAGGCGGCTGGTTCTGCCTTTCTTTATGTCTTTTTTCCTTCTTTTTGTTTCGATAAGAGGGTTATTTACTGACGGTTTCTAAAAGCCCATTATCGAATAAAGAAGGTATCTTCCCTTTACTCTGAATCACAGGCCATTTGCCTGTGATTTTTTTATTTTATAAAGTGAAACTTCCATCAGTGGGGGTTTTCGACGCACAGGACGTGCTAGTGCAGACGTAGCGATTGACGTCGCGCTTTTAGTCTGCCATTCATCCCCCACTGATGGTTAGTCACGCAGAGCCTGATTGATTTTTCTAAGGGCTGAAGCCCAAAGAAAAATCTTATTTCACTTATCACGCTCATAGCGCCACGTCCTGTGGCTTTCGCCTGACTAGGACATCCTGTCCGTCGTCGGACCTTTACGGACAGTTGATCTCCCACTTATCTTCTTCGTATTCTCAGAATCTTGAAGTGGGAGTCAAAATGTCCGTTAAGAGTGGGATAAAACAACCCGAGAAAAAAGAGGATGTTCAATCATTTTTAATCAAAAATTAACGAGGTGTCTTCATTGACGACGAAAAATACAAAAGAGAGATGCGCAGAATACGTGAAAAAAATCGAGTCCATTTTTAAGTGCCCATTATGCAAAAAACCAATGAAGGTTGTTAAACTTAAAAGCCTAATCTGTTCGAAAAACCATACGTTTGATTTTTCCAAACAGGGATACCTAAATCTATTGCCGCATCCATCTCAAAGTCACTACCATAAAGAATTATTTGAAGCAAGACAAAAAATCATTTTGGAGAGCAACCTCTACTCATCCCTACATGAGAAGATTGCAAACATAATCCTAGAATATTTAAATCATGCAAGATTCCCATCTTTGATCCTTGATGCGGGCTGCGGAGAAGGATCACATCTGCAGAAAATTTTAGAAGGATGTAAGAAAAAGGAAATGATTGGAGTTGGTTTAGACATTGCAAAAGAAGGCATTATTATGGCTGCTAAGAAATATAAAGAACCAATTTGGCTTGTAGGCGATTTAGCAAACTTACCACTTGAGAATCAAACTTTTCATGTCATTCTTAATATCCTATCTCCATCAAACTACAAGGAATTTAAGAGGATTTTGGTTTCAAATGGTCTCGTCATCAAAGTAGTTCCTCGAAAGAATTATCTTAAAGAATTACGAGAAGCCCTATTCAATAACACGAATAAAAAGTTTTATACAAATGACGATACTGTGCAACTTTTTCAAAAACATTTTGATCTAAAGGAGGTGATTCCCCTAAGCTATGTAAAAAAGTTAAATCGAAGTGAGCTCGAATATTTAGTCCAAATGTCTCCACTTTCTTGGTCCGCAGAAAAAGCAGATATAGATGCCTTTTTGAACCGAGAATCTTCTGAGATTACAATCGATTTTGATATATTAATTGGATTGAATAAATAATGAAAAGAAGTCATGCAACATTAAAAATAATTACAAAGAACCCTAACAAATCTAGGGTTCTTTGTATTTTTTATATCCATAATGAAACTCTATTTAGCATTCTCATCAGGTTGATGAATTCCAAATAGATTGCCTTCAGTATCCAGATAGTAGCCTTGCCATGCCATTTTAGGGAGTGCATATTTCGGCATAGCCACTTTACCACCATTCTCTATAATTTTCGCTTCCGTTACATCGTAATCTTCCACTCCCATTGTACAAGCAAAAGCATTTAATCTTTGACTTGTTTCACTTGGAGCATTTTGACGTTGCATTAAAGCACCATTGATTCCAGGTTCATTATCGGCCCCCGTCATAGCACCAAAGTAAGGCATTCCTGCATACTCACTCCAATCTTGGAATGACCAGCCAAACACCTCTCCATAAAACTTCTTAGCCCGTTCCATATCATCCACATGAATTTCAAAATGAATTAATCTTCCCATAATACCCTCCCGACAGATTTCTTTTTTTGAAAAATAAATATGTATTTGCACCTAGTAAATGACTAAGGAAGGTTTACTTGGGGCTACCCATTTACGCGTGCATATGAAAATCTTTACCATTAACTTGCAAATTGAGAAAAAGACTTTATGTATCTTCATTATGACATAATATTTTGGGGAATATTCGTATTTGGTTAAAATATACATATACCTTATCTTTTTTAGACAAAAAGGTTAACCCAAAATGCTTTATTTTGACATAAATAAGACCCCAAGTGTATTCGGACCACAGTGAGAAGAGATCGTGCATCCAGCACGTGTTATCAGAATTTCTTTAAAATCTGTAAGTTCTTCTATTGTATTTCTAACTAAATCGATGCTCTCAGGGGCTATGCCTGAATGAGTAATAAAAACCCGATTGAGATTTAGATCAGTCTGATCCTTTAGCTGATCGATTGTGTAGCGTTTTAATACCTTAGTCAGCGCACCGCGATATTTCTTCCCAACCCTCATATTTCCAGAGGTATTATCGACCTCAATGGAAGGTTTAATATTTAATAAATTGGCGCCAAAGGCAGCAAGTGCTGAACATCTTCCTCCCTCATAAAGATATGTAAGACTATCAATGACAAAGCTCGCATGAGCTTTAGATTTGATGTCATTCACTTCTTGATAAATTTGAGCTGCCGGCATTCCCATAGCAATCCGTTCAGCTGCCTCTATCACAAGGAGACCCATCCCTGTAGATAAATTGCATGAATCAATTGGATAAACGTTTCCAAGCTCAGTAGCGGCCAAACAGCTATTTTGATAAGAAGAAGAAATCCCTGAACCAAGACTTATATGAATGACCTCATAGCCTTCATCTGTCCACTTTTTAAAATAATCCATGTACTCAGCAGGATTAGGAGCTGTCGTTTTCGGTAAAATTCGCTCCCTTTGATAGGTTTCATAAATATCATCCGGCGTCATATCAACACCATCTTTATAATCTTTATCGCCTAAAATAATATGAAGCGGATGACAATGGACTTCATATCTCTCTTTTAAAATATCATCTAAATCGCAAGTACTATCTGCACTTAAAATAACCTTTTTCATTTAATCAACCTCCCATATAGTTGGACTTCTCAGTTTGAAGTCTGTTTACAACTATGCAGTTTGATGCTTAACCCAAAATACTAATTAATCCCTAAAATAGATCACACCAATCTTGTGTCTATCACTTGTTCATTATCTGTACAGCTCATCTTCTTAAGTTCAACTAAACAACCTATGAAAAAGGCAACGTCAACTTTACTTTAACAATAGATTTTAAATCCTTCAAATATTTACTAATAACGAATCTCCGAATTAGAACTAATTTTAGATTATTAAAAAAGCAAAAAAATTACAACAACTCAAATGGTCTACCAAAAATCTCTTTAACATTAGATATTCATTGAGAGCCGGCATCTTATTAAAAATGAGCACGATTAAACGATAGTCTTATTTAATCCATCAACCCCAAATAAAAAAATGTACCCTATATGGTAAATCAAATCAACCTACAGGGTACAAAAGTGTTTTTTTATCGAAACAGGCTCTACAGTTTTTTTTAGAGTCTGTTCATCTATTGATATTTTACAAAAAAAATCATCCCAACTACCTAATTCCTTTTTAACATATTCTCAATCTTCTTTAACTCGGCTTCGATATAAGATTTAGTATGGTCAAACCCAATAATTGCAATAACCTGTCCATTGGGATCTGCTAAAGGAGCAAAGCTCGTTTTCCATTCACCGTAGATATCTTTATATAATGGAGTAACACCCGCTTTTCCTTTCAAAGCCTCATAAGCTACTTCCATCATTTCAGGTGGACCTTCATATAATTGTCCTGTCGGAATAATAAAGCCCTCATCAGCAACAATATTCAGCATTTTATTATTGACCGCTTTAAAAATGTAAACCCACTCAATAATTCCTTCTTGCTCACGGATTTTTGTTAATTTTTTCTGTACCTTTTGAAAAGTAAGGTTGGACGGTGGAACATGTTGATTCACTAATTCAGAGGTTTCTTCTGGAAGAATAACTGCGGATGTCACAATTGCCATTGACCGTAATTGTTTATTTAAATGTTGTTCGAGTACGTATCTTTTTTTGGAATGTGAGAGAGCGCGGTGCTGTAGTTTCTCACGAATCTTTTTATATTTCCTACTCATAGTAGGTTGACTAATATCCAGTACTTTTGCTGCAAGCTTAACCGATTTATATTTTTCAATCGCCATATTAATTAATTGTTCTTCAATTCTATCAACAGCTTCTTGCAGCGGCATGATATGATGAATAATTGGAGGTTCCTTAATCTCATCCGTTTTACTGGGAATATACTTGGAAACCAAGCTTGCATCCATATTACATTCTCTACTAGTCACAACGATTCGTTCAATCGTATTCTCTAATTCCCGAACATTCCCCGGCCAATCATGCATACACAATAAATCAATAGCATCAGGTAATAGATTAATATTTCGATTAAATAATGCATTATATTTTGCAACAAAATGATAGATTAAATAAGGAATCTCTTCAATTCTTTCCCTTAATGAAGGAATATGAATGGGGATAACATTTAAACGATAATATAAGTCTTCTCTAAATCGTCCATCCCTGACCATTTTTTCTAATGATTGATTTGTGGCCGCAATAATTTGAACATCAATTTGAATCGATTTGGAACTTCCTAATGGTGTCACTTCTCTTTCTTGTAAAATACGAAGTAACTTTACTTGCAAGTTTAGTGGCATTTCTGAAATTTCATCAAGAAAAATAATCCCTTCATTGGCTAATTCAAATTTTCCAGGCGCACCATTTTTATTTGCACCACTAAAAGCCCCGCCAACATAACCGAATAATTCACTTTCTAATAAATTTTCCGGTATAGCCCCACAGTTAACGGCAATAAATGGCTTTGACCTTCTATTTCCTAATTGATGAATGGTTTTCGCAATCATCTCTTTTCCAACACCTGATTCCCCTAATAAAAGAACAGTAGTTGAAACCTTTGAAACCATATCAATTATATGCAAGACATCCTTCATTTTATCACTATGAACCACCATTGAAGGAATAGGTTTGATCTCCTTATCTGCGGTTATCTCGACTGATTCAATGAATGAATCAGAAAGACCTTTTAATCCCCACAGAATTATTTCTTTCTTATTATTATTTGAGGGAAAAATAGTAATGAGAATATGACTGCCATTCCAGGCCTTTAATTGAAGAGAATGTAGCTCCCTATTTAATAATTGGAAAATAGAATCACCAAAGAAAGACATTTCCTCAAGCTCTATTATTTTCCCTTTAAGTGTGCCAGTGCTTGTTGACCAAAAATTTTTCAATTCTCCACTTCGATGTAAAATGGTTCCCTTTAAATCCGTTACAATAATTTCGTCGTAAATAGATAACATACTTGATTGATAAACTTGAAACAATTGTTCATTGGATAAAATCATGGACACACCCATATAACACTCCTTCAATAGAGTTAAAATGATTAAATAATTATTTCATATTTAAATAAAAATTTCAATTATGAATTTTCTGAATATAAAAACTTTAATATTTCAAAAAGAAAATGATGAAGAAAAAATCTTTTATTTGAGTACATAATTAAGAGATTGAATGAACTTTTTATTTTTAGCCGTCTCTTCACTTTAGGAAAGGGATTGTAATAATGAAAGAAAATTTTACATAGACATCATTCCCCCCAAAAAACCTCAAGAAAGATCAAAATTATTAATTTGGCACAAATATTGCATCTACATAAAGTAAAATAATATATTTTTCTGGATTTTTACCCAAAAACTTATATTATGGTACAAATCAAAGGAGGAATTTTACATGTACGATTCTACTAATCTAGACTTATTTCCTTATCCTTTTCATCGTATTAAAGAAGGTTCCAACTATCGGTATTCGAATGATTTAAGAAAACTGGATAAAGATGAAATGGATTGCGTCCAAATTACTCCAGAGTATCAAAAACAAATACAAAGGAAAAGAGAGTTGCTGAATGAACAGACGGAAGTAAGATTCCAATCTTACCCCCACACCATGGAAATGCAATGGGAAGTAGCAGAAATGCTTATGAATATGTCGGTTGAAGCTTACCCGGAATATTTCAAACTTGAAAAGAACGGAGATTATTGGACTTTTCATAATTTCCTCTTAAATGAAACGGAATCCTTCATCTTTGGCGATTGCTCAAGCATCAAACTTGAGCCACTTGATTTAATCGGCCGTCATTTTACAACAGATTTCGTTTTAATGGTTCATCGCGATGACAATCTGTATTTGGAGGTTGCCCAAGAATCCTATGCTGCTCTTTTCTCCCCGCACTGGAATAAAGGAATGTCATTTGACGAAATTCACGGGCCCGTCCCATTTGTTTCACGCACAGGTGTCCCCCTCGCTGAAAGAGTGCGGAATTTTTTATTAAGAAATGTTTTACCCGGTGAGCCTTGGACAAGAATCAATTGGAATCTGATGGCAAATCGTTGGGATGTGAACTATGAAACCTTTGATACTTGGGGTCCAACACGCTTCTTAGTTACTCCTGAAAATGCGGGAGAACTTGTAAGGCTTCGTGTCGAAGAACAAAAATTCTATCGTATGCCAAGAAGCAATGCAATTTTATTCGTCTTAAATACTCAATTTCTTGCCATGAAGGATTTAGCCTTAAGACCGGAATGGCTCGCGCAAACCTACTCCATCCTTTCAGATATTCCGAAACCAATGGCCGATTATAAAGGATTTACCCCATTTATTGAACCTACCGTTGAATATTTAAAGAATTTATATGAAAAAGTCCGACTACAAACTAACTAATTGATGAGATTGGAGGGATAAAAAAGTGGTATACAACAGCCCTGTACTATTCGACCGATCAGAAACGATTGTCGAAAAATTCACCACTAGGCAGGATCGAAGAAAATTCCTTATTGTTTCTGCTGAACCCAAGGAAGTAGATACCATCCAGCAACTGATCATGCAAATTCATGGCAAAAAAGAATATGAACTCATCCAAATTAACGATGAACTACAATTACAGAATATAAACGAAGTGCTCAATCAGCAAAAAATGGGAACCCATCTTTATATTTCTGCTAATTGGGAACATGCCGTAACTATATTTTCAGCGGCCATTGAAGCAGGCTTCTCAGAAGATGAAATTCAAACATTCATTATGGGGAAAAAGAAGCGCTATGTCTATTGCATGAAATGCTATCATCACCAAGAAGTAGAACCTGAAGAAACGGATACCAGCTGCCATCATTGCCAAATCAGCTTAGAAATTGGGCCTTTCTTCTCAAGAAAGCGAAAAGGGTATATTGGCTATCCTTACAATCCAGCTTTCGTAACATCCAATTAAATCACATATAAAAATGAACAAATCAATGATGGGAGTGATGTTGATGAAGACCTTTGGGAGAATAAAAGTACGGGTTGGAAAAATAGTACAGGAAACAAAAGATATAAAACGATTCCATCTATTTCCGGTTGAACAAGAATTATTACCTGCATTTACCGGTGGTTCACATATCACAACTTATTTAAAAGACAATGATGAGCTGATTGAAAGAAATTATTCCCTTATTAGTCATCCAACTGATCGTAGTCAATACGCCATTGCGATACGTAAGCAGGAGCATTCACGAGGAGGCTCTGTTTATTGGCATGAAAGGTTGCAAGTAGGTGATTGTCTGGAAATTAGTTGGCCTAAAAATCATTTTCCACTCGCCTTTAAAGGGGCGAAGCATCATGTATTTTATGCAGCAGGAATTGGGATTACCCCATTTGTGACAATGATGGAAGATTTAACAACCGAAGGCCAAACATTTGAATTACATTATGCCGCAAAAACAAAAGAGGATTGTGCTTTTTACGATGAATTGAATGCCAAATATCCTGGAAAATGCCACTTCTATTTTTCAAGAACAGAACGCCCTCATAAAATGACGCCTGCCATAATGGCAGAGCATCGAATTGGTTCTCATGTGTATTTCTGTGGACCACACTTCATGGTAAAAGAATTTAAAAATGCAGCAGAAAACTATGGTTATCCAAATCATTCCATTCATTTTGAATTATTCTCTACGACAGATGAAGGGCCAAAAAATCCGTTTATGATCAAACTAGCAAACAGTGGTAAGAAAGTGGCAGTTTCCAAGGATGAAACTTTACTAGAAGCACTCTTAAAAGCCGGAGTAGAAGCTCCCTATTCTTGTAAAGTTGGCGGATGCGGAAGCTGCGAAATACAAGTTATTGAAGGAGAAGTTGATCACCGAGATCATTTCTACAAAGAAGAAGAAAGACGTTCAAGAAAGGTCATCCTAACTTGTTGCTCAAGAGCAAAAGAACCTGAGAAGGAGCTCGTTTTAAACCTATAAGAACTCTTTTAGATGAGCAACGACAATATATAAAATTAATATTTAGGAGGTCATGTTTATGACAGTAACTACACAAGTATTAGAATTAAAATTATTTATTGATGGGGAATGGAGACTTTCTACTAATCCCGATACCAATAAAGTGATCAATCCGGCCAATGGGGAATTAATTGCTATTGCTCCAAGAGCTACTATAGAAGAAACCAATGAAGCGATTAAAGTGGCAAAGGCGACCTTTGAAAGTGGCGTTTGGTCTAAGATCAGCGCACAAGAACGTTCTGCTTATCTCTTAAAAATAGCGGATTTGATTGATGAAAAACATGATGAGCTTGTTGAGCTTGAAATAAAAGATAATGGCAAAATCAAAGCAGAGGCTGATATTGATATAGATGATGCTGCATCATGTTTCCGTTATTATGCCGGTTTGATTAGAACTCCAGATGGAGAAACTTATCATGTTGCAGATCCGCTGCAAGCAATGGTTGTACGCGAGCCAGTAGGAGTTACAGGATTAATTGTCCCTTGGAATTTTCCTTTCCTCATGAGTGTGTGGAAATTTGCCCCTGCACTTGCAGCTGGAAATACAATTGTCTATAAGCCAGCTGAAGTCACTCCCGTCACAGCAACAAAATTAATCGAAATAATTGATGAAGCAGGTGTTCCAAAAGGAGTCGTGAATTTAGTATTAGGTCAAGGTTCAATTATTGGTGAAACCATCGCCCGCAGCCATGATGTAGATATGGTTTCCTTTACAGGGAGTACTGAAGTTGGAAGAAACATTATGCGGAATGCTGCTGGAAATTTAAAAAAAATCTCGCTTGAACTAGGAGGAAAATCACCAAATATTATTTTTGCTGATGCTGATTTTGAAACAGCAGTAGATCATGCATTAGTTGGGATATTCTATGGCTCTGGCCAAGTATGTTCTGCGGGAAGTCGTATTATTGTGGAAGAAACGATTTATGATCATTTCGTGGAAGAGTTCATAAGGCGCGCCAAAAATATTAAAGTAGGACCAGGATTAGCTGAAGGATCTGAAATGGGAGCAATCGTAAGTGAATCACAGCTTAAAAATATTCTAGAATATATTGAAATCGGGAAAAAAGAAGGCGCCACGCTAGCCAGTGGTGGAAATCGGATTACGGAAAATGGGTTAGATAAAGGCTTCTTCGTTGAACCCACTGTTTTCGTTGATGTTACTCCTGAAATGCGGATTGTAAAAGAAGAAATCTTTGGACCTGTTGCCGTTATTCAAAAGTTCAAAGATGAAGAAGAGGCTGTTAAACTAGCAAATAACACAATCTATGGTCTTGCCGGCGGTGTATTCACTTCAGACGGTGCAAAAGCCATGCGCGTCATTAAGCAAGTTCGTGCCGGTATTACTTGGATTAACACATATGGTCCAACCTATAACGAAGCTCCATGGCATGGGTATAAACAAAGCGGAATTGGTTCAAGTCTTGGAACATTTGGTCTAGATGAATTCCAAGAAGTAAAACAAATTAACATCAGTCTTAATGTAGGACCAACAGGCTGGTTTTCCAATCATTAATAGAAATGTTATAAGGTGGTTGATGTTAAGACCAGATAGTCTTTGAATCAACCTCCTTTTAATTTAATATCTGCCAAATCCTCTTATCGATCAACTATTTTTCCATTTATCAAAGATGTTATGTAGGTGTTTGACGCCTTTCTCCCACCCTAATAATAAATTCATAGTCGAATATTTAATATCAAAAATGAAATTACTTTGTTACATCTATTACTAGAATAGCTGAATTTACTGAACATTATTATAATTTCAACATTGGCACAGTACTTGCATGTAAAACTATAACTTCAATTTTAAGGAGGCTCAAAATATGCAAGAAGATTTGAACAAAAAAATGAATGGATCAAAGTCAGAATACCATGATAGCGATGCTGCGCACCTTGCATCGCTAGGTTATAAATCCGAATTTCGCCGCGACATGAGTCCATGGGCAAATTTTTCTCTCGGGTTCACCTACCTTTCACCAGTAGTAGGTGTTTACACATTATTTGCCTATGCTCTAGCCCAAGGCGGTCCTCCCATGATTTGGAGTTTTCTCATTGTTGGTCTTGGACAATTACTTGTCGCACTCGTTTTCAGTGAGATTGTTGCGCAATACCCTGTTGCAGGTGGAGTTTATCCATGGGCGCGAAGATTATGGGGACGTAAATGGGCATGGATGACAGGTTGGATCTACTTAGTGGCTCTGCTCGTAACGATTGCCAGTGTGGTCTACGGAGCTGGACCTTATCTCGCTCAAGTCTTGGGTTTTGAAATATCGGTGAACGCAACAATTCTTTGTGCCATCATCATCCTTGTTCTTTCGACCATCATCAATTTTCTTGGTACAAAAGTACTCGCAGCTGCAGCAGTGATTGGGTTTACCGCTGAAATTATTGGAGCCCTTGTCGTTGGTTTTTGGTTACTGCTCACCCAAAGGCATCACAGTCTCAGTATTCTCTTTGATTCTTTTGGTGCTCAAGGAAGTCATAGCTACTTGTATGCATTTGCAGCTGCTGGATTAATTGGAATTTTTCAATATTATGGGTTTGAAGCTTGCGGTGATGTGGCTGAAGAAGTACCCAACCCAGGTGTTTTAATTCCAAAAGCCATGCGTCGAACGATTTACATCGGCGGTGCAGCCGCTACATTTGTTTGCCTTGCTTTAGTCCTATCAGTGGCTGATATCCCGGCCGTTATCGCTGGAAAGGATGTAACCCCTGTTGATACCCTGCTAAATACCGCATTTGGTTCGGTTGGTGCAAAGATTGTTCTTGGTATTGTCTTAATTTCATTCCTTTCATGTGCAATGAGTTTACAAGCCGCCGCAAGTAGACTTGCCTATTCTTATGGACGCGATGACATGATAATCGGAAGCCGCTTATTAAAAAAGTTTTCCGTTTCTCGTCATATCCCACCATACTCCTTACTTCTTGCCGCCATTGTCCCAGCCATAATCGTACTAGGATCTAAAGTATCGACTGATGCTCTCAACAAGATTATTAGTTTTGCCTCACTTGGCATTTATTTAGGATTCCAAATGGTTGTCCTTGCTGCACTTCGAGCAAGACTAAAAGGATGGCAGCCAAGCGGCAAGTATCAATTAGGCAAGTGGGGACTTCCTGTCAATATCGGCGCCCTTATCTACGGGATCATCGCGATGATTAACATGTGCTGGCCAAGAACACCAGATGCCCCTTGGTATGACAACTATATCGTACTCCTATCAGGATTTGTCGTTGTTGTAATTGGGACAGTATATATGATGGTTCACCGCAGTTACGGACACAGCGAAATGCCACATAATGACGCTATCCCAAAAAAGCCGCAGAAAGAAGCAATTTTACCTGTCACTTCAAATCAAGTGGATGCCTTAAATGATTAAATCATCTAAACGCGCTAATTTTATTAAAGAGAACATCATAAAACTTGAGTACTTTAATGTATCGTTTTGTATACATATAAGTGATATGACGATACATTAAAGTATAGGAAAAACACTCTTTAATAATATCTGCAAACATTATTAGTTAGATGGATGTCAATTTTCAAACTTAACTGAGATAAAAGCTCGGTCAAAAATAGCACCTAAAAAAGGAAGTGGAGAAAAATAAATTGTCTTTCTCTACTTCCTTTTTGTTTTCCCTTAATGCTACTTGATTCTATAACCTTGATCTGAATTTAAGGTAAAAATAAATCATTACATGGTTTATTTAAATTATTATTGTTACTATTTTAAAAATGCTATTTCCCTGAGGATTAGTGTTTTTTCGAACAGGGCTTGTCTTAAAATTTCACTCTATGGCTTCCGATTCTGATCTGACTTGATGTTTTTGGAAATCATCTATACTGTTCGAATAAAAGCTTGATTCGGACTCTTTCCCTCTGAATTTCTTCCAGACTGTCCGAATGAGTTCTTATTTTGGATTCTATACCCTAGTATTTCGTTCATGTTGTCCAAATGAGACTTTAGTTCAAACATGATTATCTTTGAATTAATCTAAAGGTGTTCAAAAGGAATCTATCAAATTATTACCATGAGCAACAAGGTTTATAAAAAGAACTTATAAAAAAGATGACCCCTTTCAGCATAGGAATCATCATTTAATTGCTTAACTCATTTTTCATATTTCCTTGACTAGGCGCCAGATTAATTAAGATCTTCTCGTTAGTTATAGATATATTTCTGCTATCAATGAAAATTCCAGTTTCTTTCCCAGCTACCTAATAAATAAAATAAATGTCCTCTAACACATAATTGCCATTTTTCAATTGAGTAAAACTAAATTGGACTGTAACCCTTCCAAACGCATCAAAATTTGGAGGCTGGAATTCATATGAAAAGTTAGCAAAACCCGTTCCTTTATATGTATTACTTACTTTTACTTTGGAAGTCGTCGCTAGTTTAAGCGCTTTCGAATAAGAGGCAAGTACTTTCTTCGAATTTACTTTTCGCATTCCTTTTACTTTTTGACTGTAATTATTTTTTACATACTTGCGGCCAAGCAGATAATTACTGCTCGTTTTTTCTGCGACATGTTTGTCAACGTATGAATTAAAAGAAGTAGTTTTTCCTGTATAAAGGGAATCACCATAGATTTTTATCAACTTTGCTGCTTCTGGCTTTAATTCAGTCGTCACGGTTTTCATGCTAAATTTCTTAGGGTAGGTTAGAATCCCTTTTTTCGAAACCGTAGCTGCTTGTGTAAAGCTAGAAATTTGGGATGCTTGCGCCACTTTGTCTGTTGAAGCGCGACCCTCTGCTCCCACTCCCATGGAACCAATAAAAAGACTACATGCAATAATTATAGACATTGCCAGCCTTTTTTTTAGTATCTTAGTTCCTTGTCTTACCATGTGTTTTCACTCCAATCCTTCATGTAAATCAAGTAAATATTATCCAATATTCCTACACCAACTAATTTTATCACAATGTTCTTAATATTTGTTCTGCTTTTATAAAACAGGCTAAAATCCCTCTTCTTTATATCGAGTAGTTTTAAAGTTTTATTCACATATCCAATTCAATCAAGCGATTATACAGCTAATATAAAATGATTTTGTAAATATATTAAATGGTTTCCACATATTCTTCTAAAAAGCAAAAAATGATCCTTTCAAAATTGTTAGCGTCCAAACAAATTAGAAAGAATCATACATAACTTCTCACTATAAACAGAGAATTGTAGTAAAAGACTTAGTAGATACAGGTACTAAAATTAAATAGTTTTGCTTCGGTGTAGCCACCATTTTTTTTGACCTTAAAAAACCAAATCTAAAAGTAAATAAATAATCCCGGATAATGCAGCAGATAAAGGAAGAGTAATTACCCAAGTAATAACGATCTGTTCGGCAGTATTCCATTTCACTCCTTTTATGCGATGGGAAGCACCAACACCCATAATAGAAGATGAGATAACATGTGTTGTACTAACTGGAAAATGCAAAAAGGTAGCTCCAAAAATAATCATTGCGCTAGTTAAATCAGCCGCTACTCCGTTAACGGGACGAATTTTCATAATTTTTCCCCCAACGGTTTTGATAATTCTCCATCCACCGATCGTTGTCCCAAGACCCATGGCAGCGGCACAGGCAAATTGTACCCAAAGTGGGATCTCATTTGAAGATAGTTGACCGCTAGCCATCAAAGCCATCGTGATAATCCCCATTGTTTTTTGCGCATCATTTGTCCCATGTGAATAGGACTGTATAGCTGCAGTAAATATTTGAAAAACCCGAAATCTCTTATTTGTTTTTGCTAAATTATTTTTTTTAAAGATAACTTTAAAAATACTATAAACGATATAACCAAGTACAAAGGCAACAATAGGCGAGAGAATTAGGCCTTCAATTATTTTAATAAAACCGGCATAGTTTAATGATGTAAATCCCGATGCTGCTATCGCTGCCCCCGCAATGGCACCAATAATGGCATGCGACGAACTACTCGGTATCCCTAAATACCAAGTTATTAAGTTCCATGTGATACCAGCTAAAAGAGCGGCTAAAATAACAACTGATCCATTCGATAATTCAAATGGATTGACAATCCCCTCAGTAATGGTTTTCGCAACACCTGTAAAAGTCAAAGCACCGAGAAAGTTCATCGATGCTGCCAACGGAATGGCATGTTTCATTTTAATGGCTTTGGTAGAGATCGCCGTTGCAATGGCATTTGCTGTATCATGGAATCCGTTAATCACATCAAATAGCACTGCAAAAACAACTACAATAATCGTTAATAATAAAACACTATTCATTTGCCAAATCTCCTTATTCATATTCAATGATGTTTCAAGCATTTTGGAGACTTTTGACAATAGCCAGCAAAGTTTTCAAAACTTTAATAAAAAACTCTCAATGAATTGGCAGCCTTTTCAGCACAGAAGAATGCTCGTTTGAATTATCATCAAATATCGTTACAATTTAAAACTTAATCATACCTCTAAGATGAAATCATTAAACCTGTATTTCCATTATACAACTTTTTCTACGAAGCGAGGGGACAGTTCTTTGCTTCTTAATTTTTAAACCCTGCTAAAACTATGTAATCTCTTAGAGGTATTTCCCATGAGCAGTAACATGTTAACCATTACCTATATATGCAAGAGAATAAAGCTTTTACTTCCACAATACCTGGTTGAAAATAAACCAATCCCTCCAAAAGAACATTCTTATTCGAAGCTATTTTTATTTAAAACTGACTTTGAGCCATCTTAACAAAAATTCTTTTGTTTTTTTATATTGAAAGCAGAGAACCTTCCCTCAAAAAAAGTGATCAGTCACCCATTACGTTAAAGTTGCGGGGGAACTGACCACTATGTTCGTTTAGATATTATGTTGTCTTTTAAATTCAAAAATCTCATTAACAGTCTGCTGATATCCAGACGATTTTTGCAAGAATTCTTTCATTTTTGTCGCAGCTTGATGGTATGTTGAATGGTTCAACACATGATCTACGGATTCATGCAGCTGGTTTGCCGTCAAGCCTGACATTTGTAATTGTATACCAGCTTCTATTTTAGCGACTTGATTAGCAATGACCGGCTGATCCGCGCTTAGCGGGATGACAATAAGCGGAACCCCATAATATAGACCTTCGTAAACACTGTTCATACCTCCATGCGTAATAAATAATTTCGCGTATTTCAGCACCTCTGTTTGCGGAACATAATTCTTTATAATAAAGTTTTCAGGTACATCTCCCAAATGAGAAACTCGAGTTTTTTCCCCAATCGACATGATTACAGTATGTTCCGTGTTGCCAAATGCCTTGAAACATAGCTTATAAAAGTAAAGGGATTCAACAAAACAGCTCAGGAGAGAATAAAAATCCCCAAAAGTATGTCTACTCTATTAACCTCATGCCAATATAAAAATAGATTTAATTTATTAAAGTTGTTTAATAGCTGCTTAACTTGAATTTCACAGCTATTCCCCCATTTATTAATCCAATTTTCTAAAAAACTGTATTTTATGGAGCAGCCCGTCAGCGATAATGATATTCCCGTTGCTGTCTATATCAAGACCTTGAGGAGAAAAGAACTGACCGTCTTCTCCGCTAAAAGAACCAAAATGCTCTAAAAATCTTCCATTCTCATCATAGACATTCATCCTGTTATTTGAAGTGTCGGTAACATATACACGGTCTTGTTCATCAATAGCTATCCCAGTTGGCAAAAACAAATCCCCCGGTCCTTCCCCCCAATTCTCCAGCGGATCCTGGTTACCGCTTCCGTTGTTTGTTCCCCACTTAGCAATAAATTTTCCGTTATTATCAAATTTTTGAACCCGATTATTTATTCGATCCACTACATAAACGTTGTCTTTAGAGTCAATAGCAATCTGCATAGGCTGAGAAAATTCACTATTTTCTGTCCCTGTTCCTCCCCATTCTTTCATATAAACAAAAAAGGAATTAAACTTTTGAATTCGATTATTTTCAGAGTCCGACACAAAGATATTTCCTTTACTGTCAACAGCAACCCCACAAGGAAAACGGAAATATCCGCTTAATGTTCCTAAAGAGCCGTAGGCAGCAAGAAATATCCCTGAGTTAGAGAACTTTTGTATACGATGATTTACCGAGTCTGCAACATATACATTGTCATAGCGATCAACAGCTATTTGTCTTGGTACGAAAAATTGGCCTACAAAACTGCCATAGCCCCAAGGACCTCCAGTACCGTACATACTTCCCCACTTACTGATCAGACTTCCGCTTGAATTGTATTTCATGATTCTGTGATTAAATGAATCAGATACAAAAATATTTCCCTTTGAATCGCTTTGAATATCAAAAGGACCTGCATATTGTTTGTCTCCGTTTCGCCCAATGCCAATAGACATTTTATAAGAGACACTCAGACCGATCTCCTTATACACCTCAATTCGGTTATTTCCTGTATCAGTAATAAATAAATCTCCATCCTCATCCGGAAGTATCTGATTAGGATAAACTAAATTTGGAAAAATCCCTGTTGTATAAACAAACCGGTCTAAATCATCAAATTTCATTATTCGATTATTATAGGTATCAGCTACATACAAAGCTCCAGATTTAGGATCAAAATTAATTCCTCTTGGGTGATAAAATTTATAAGGGCCTATTCCAGGTTCAAGACCACCTATTTTCCGCTTAAAGCTGCCGTTCTGATCAAACACTTGAATCCGATTGTTGTAAGTATCAGCTACATAGACTTCCCCTTTATTGTTAATCGCAAGGCCTTGAGGCAAAGCCAACTGTCCATTGTCTTTACCGTAGGAACCTATAGTAAGAATGTATTGGCCGTCAGAATTATATTTTTGAATTCTGTGATTAAATTCATCTGTGATGTAATAATTATTCTGCTGATCTACAGCAATTTCTCTTGGAAATCCAAATTGATCATTCTTTGACCCTTTTGTCCCCCAACTTTTTAAATAATTGAATTGAGGATCGAACTTTTGGATTCTATAATTTCCCGTATCAGCAACCAGAATATTGCCATCTCTATCAATTGCAATGCCAAAAGGCATATTAAATTGCCCTGGGGAATTGCCGAGCGATCCATATGTCTTAAGTATTTTTCCGGAAGAATCCATTTTTATAATCCGATGATTTCCCATATCAGCCATGTAAATATTACCGAAGCTATCTTTCGCAAGAGCTACAGGTGTTCGAAATAGATTGGCGGAATCAGGCTCATTTCCCCATGCATTCTGATAGTCATAGGAAGCTTCTGTGTAATCGCTGTTCCACCCTAATAAAGAAAAAAGAATGAGGAGAAGTATTACTCGCTTTATTCTCATCATTTTTTCTCTCCTTTCCACTTAACAACCGTAGCAGCCCAGGTGTATCCTGTTCCCGCACTGACTACCACAGCAATATCCCCTGGATTTAAGAGCCCTTGTTCTTTTGCAAAATGCAATCCAATGCAGGGGTCAAGGGCAGACATATGTCCATGGTGATCAAGGTAAATTGCCTTTTCTTCTGAAAGTCCTAGTGATTGTAGTAGTTCCTTAAACATTGAACGTTTTGTATGCAGTGGTAATAGGAGTTTAATATCTTGAGGAGTATATCCGCTTTTATGAAGTGCTTTTCTAATAACATGGTCAAAATTGGAAATCGAAACAGGATCCAATCTTTCTTTCATCGATAATGGGTCTTTAACATCAATATAATGCAGGTGTTTTTCGACAGTTTCTGCGCAAGCAAAATGTTTGGATCCTCCAGCAGGAACCCGTACATCGTCATGAAATGAACCATCTGTCAGTATTGCACTTTCTAGTATTTCACTCTGAAAGGAATCCCTTGTTATCAATGCAGCAGCTCCTCCATCCGCAAAGTTGAACATGAACCGTGATCGCGGGTTAGAATAATCTACGATTTGCGACTCCTTGCATCCACCTACTAGAAGAATGTTTTGTATCGATTGGTCAGATGCAATCATATCCTTTGCCACCTTTAAGGCTATCGGAAAACAAGAGCTGACATTCATCATTTCAAATGCATAGGCATTTTTTGCCCCCAATTCATGCTGTATTTTCGGTGCACTTGACCAGACATAATAATCCTTATGCGGACTTCCAAAGTAGATCACTACATCAATGGATTGTGGGTCGTAATGTTTTATTGCCTGACTTCCAGCTGCAACGGCAAGGTCTGATGCTTGCATTGACTCATCCGCAACATGCTTTTGAAATAAACCGAATTTCTCTATAATCACCTGTTCGGGTATTCCCGTCTTTAAAGCTAATTCGCTCGCTGTTTCGATTCCAGGAGGAAAAAAAGCTCCTGTCGTTTCAATACCGATTCCCATCAAATTCCCCCTCCATCCTCAGGTACCATCATCTTAGCAGTACCCGTCAATACTATTGTCTTATCCTGATTAAAGCACTCTGTCAGCAGCGTCAGAATTCTTTTTCCCTGATCAATATCTTGAACGGTTGCTTTTGCAGTAATTGTATCACCTATAAATACTGGTGCTTTAAATCTGATGCTCTGCTCTACATAGATGGAACCTTTTCCAGGAAGATGAACACCTAAAAGCTGTGATAATAGGCTTGAGGTCAATAATCCATGAGCAATTCGCCGTTTAAATCTTGTTTTTTTGGCATATTCCTCATCAATATGGATCGGATTGAAATCACCGCTTAATCCCGCGAACAGAACAAAGTCTGTTTCTGTAATCGTTTTGCTGCAAGAGGCTTGCTGGCCAATTCTATAACTTTTCACCCTTTCACCTTCTTCCTATGAGTTGTGATTTTTGAATTTTCCCTGTTGCATTCTTTGGCAGTTCATTTATAAAAGTAATTTTTTTAGGAATTTTATATTTTGCTAGAAATTCTCTGCAATAATTGAGGACATCGTCTTTTGTTAAAGCGCTTCCAATTTTCTTTACAATGAAAGCCTCGGGAACCTCTCCCCAATAAGGATCCGCCTGCCCAACTACCGCGACTTCGGAAACATCTTTTATTTGGCTGATAACTTGTTCCACTTCAAGCGGATAGATATTTTCCCCTCCAGAAATAATCATTTCTTTCCTCCTGCCCACTATAAATAGGAAACCTTCATCATCTGCCTTCGCTAAATCTCCTGTCAGCAGCCAGCCATCTTTCAATGCTTCCTTTGTAGCATCAGGGCGATTCCAATATTCTTTCATTATGTTTGGCCCTCTAACTGCCAGCTCACCAACTTCTCCATTTTCAACTTCTCTCCCCTCCGAATCGATCAGCTTATATTCGGAAAATAAAACTGGTTTTCCAATAGAACCCTTTTTACGTGGTGCATCCTCTTTTGTAAGCATAAAAAGAGTAGGAGACGCTTCTGTCATTCCAAAGCCCTGACCGAATAAATATCCTTTATCATAATAGGCTTCAATTAATTCACGTGGACATGGTGCTCCTCCATTATAAAACCAGCGCACTGAACTCAAATCTGCACTTTGAAAAGCCGGACTAGTGAGCAATGCCTGATGAATCGTCGGTACCCCCATAACAATAGTTACCTTTTCTTTTTCTATCATGGATATCACCTTTTCAGGATCAAACTTGCCTGGAATGACAATCGTACCGCCTGAAAATAATGATGGAAAGCAAAAAAGTCCGATTCCTCCAATATGAAATAGAGGAAGCAAAACAATGCAGCGGTCCTCCGAAGTCAAATCGATGGAAAGCTTGTTATTGATGGCATTCCAGAACATATTGCCTTGCGTTAAAACCGCTCCTTTTGGCTTGCCGGTTGTCCCTGAGGTATAGCAAATTATAAATGGAGCATCTTCATCTATCCTTTCTTCAAAAGAGAAGTTGCTTACAGAAGAAGCTGAATCTTGGAAAATTTCTTCTATTAACTCCAAGTTTTCCATTCCAGTTTGCTTGATTAGGGATGATGCAAACTCTTCATTTTCTTTTTCTGCAAAAATCATTTTGGAGCCGCTGTCTGTTAGTTGAAAAATGAGCTCTTTTGCGCTTAATCGAATGTTTAAAGGGACCGCTATACATTCGATTTTAGCTATTGCAAAAAGAAGAACTATATATTCAATTCGGTTTTGCGACAAAATAGCAATGCGTTCTCCTTTTTTTCCTTTAAGTTTTTCCTTGATCTTTGCAGCTGCTGTATGAATCATTTTGTTCAGCTGTTTATAGGACACCTTTTCTTTTTCTGTAATGACTGCTATTCTATTAGGATGTGTGTATGCCCATTTTTGAATCCAATAGGCAATGCCTTTCATAGAACTCCTCCTTTACTTTTTCAATCCCTGAAATATCAGTGTCATCGCAGCATCAAACGCCTCTTCAGGAACGTCCTTCTTCTCCCAATACACCCATCTCATCCCCAAGAACTGTCCAATCGACATTAAACAATAAGCAATAGTCTCTTGATCCAGTTCCTTAAATTCACCAGCCTCAACGCCTTGAGACAAGCTTTTTAAAAATCCATTGGCCAGCTTTCCGTAATACCACTTGAAAAGCTCTTGGTCTACCACAATGGCCTGCTGGACGATACTATATAAATCAGGATGATTTTTGACCCAGCTAAAAAATGCAAAGAAACCTTTCCTCTGTGCCTCCTCAAAGGAAGAACTGCCTGCCATTCCTTCCTTAATCGCGATTCGTAAATCCCGGCTATAATTTCGAATTAATTCATCGAAAATATCTTTCTTTGAGGGAAAATAATTATAAAACGTTCCTTGGGCAACCTTTGCTTCTTGAGAAATATTGACAATAGAAGTTTCAAAATATCCTTTCTGACCAAAGACCACCTCAGCAGCCATCAGTAACTTTTCTCGAGTTTCCATTCCTCTTTGTGTTAGTACTTTTTCTTCATCTAAATTTCTTATTGACACCTGAATCACCTCTCAACTTTATTATATAAAATTTTCTAAAAATTGCAACAGTTACTTTCTGAAAATTAAAAATCTATTAAAAGAAGCAAAGGGACGGTTCTTTGCTTCTTCTGTGTCCAGTTCTTAAGTTGTTTTTTAATTATTCGGAAAATTTTATGAAGCAGGGAACCGTCCCCTGCTTCATCTATGGATTCGCCGATTTTTTAATGGCAAGTGCATTTTCTAACATTTAAGCTATGTAATCAAACCTTAGAAATATGGCCCAATATGATATTTTCAAATTCATCTAAATCATTCGCTCAAAATCTTTCCTTAAACATGCCTGCTTTAATCTCTTTGACTTTATTAAGTACTTAATATCAGAAAGCTGATCATATGAAAGTTGAATATGAAAATAGTTAATATACTCAAGTATCGCAAATAAGTAAATAAAGCCTGAGAGCGATAAACCACCAAAAGGCAATGATGGATACCATTTGAAAAAATCAAAGACGAACATAAAAGGTAAGACAATAATCAGGCCAATATCCCATTTCTGTAAGTTTTTCAATCGCTTCACAATCCGAACAGGAGTTACAGATATATTTTCCTTCTTTAATCTCCTCCATTTTGCATACCAGTAAACACTCCCCTGCACTAAAAGCAACTCCAAAAGAAAAAATGAAGCCCAAAAAGAAATAAGTGAAAATAGATGTAGTTGAGGAAAAGCCTTATTAAGTAAAAAGCTCACAAAAATAAAACTTACTACTGCCATTGATTCACCTGTATATAGATAGGATAGACGCGTCTCTAACATTTTTCTCAATTGGCTATCACCTCACTATAAAAAATAAATTGTCACATTGCTTCCTCATTTTTCTCCCGACTTAATGATGTTACTCCTGTTGAATGATCCGTTAAATCACGTCGCCAGCAGTTGATTATCTTGATTTCTTGAAAAACTAATTCATACAAATTCCATTTTTCTCTATTAGATGGAATAGATTTCCTTATACAATTAATGTAGCACTTTTTGCTAAAAATCACCTGAATTTCCAATAAAAGGAACAGGCGTGGAAAAAGCCCGAATTATGCAAAAGTTTTTTAACAAGATCCGGGTCAGTTTAGTTAGCAAATGTTTATTAAATTTCTATTTTATCATCTGCGAGATGAACTCCACATGGTCAACTGAACTATATCATTCTTGCTGAAGTATCTCTCACCCTCACATATTATTTCAACGGAATCTTCACAACATCATCCAAATATTTTGTTGTGTTATATCCATAAATCTCTAGTTTTTTCGGAATCACTTTCTCTCCACTGTTGTTATTTTGTAACCTTATCCTTTCTACAGTTATGAAATAACGAGGCTGCTCGACTTCTTCATATGCGTCAGGGATTTCATTCTCATCGTATTGGATCCCGTTTTTATCAACAAGCACTCCTTCAGAATCGATTCCCATCTCCATTTCCGTCGAATTTGCATTATTTTCATCCTCACCAATGACTTGGTATTGGAGAGACTCATATGCCCGATTCTCAATTTCATGATTGCTTATGACAACATTGGAAGGCAGTCCAACTTCCACCTTGTCAATGGAGATTGCACTTCCTGCATATTCAAAGGTTTGAGGATATTCCTGAGAAGCATCCAGTTTGATGGTTTTAGGGTCTTCAATTGTTAGATAAATAGATCCAAGTTGAATGCGAACCTCTTTTGGCTTTTTTCCAAAAAATGGGTCAAAATGTGTTTGAAAAGTATTCCAATTCATGTCTTGTTGTGAATCATAAAAAGAGCTGCCATAGCTGCCATAGCGATCAGCTTTCACTTTTTTATTATTTACTTCTAAATGGTCAAAATTGAGAGATTCTATCCGTTTCTTTGAGTATTCTCTATTTATACTATATTGCAGAGTCGTTGCCGTCGGAGCTACGATTATCTTATCAAATCGAACCGGAATCCCCTCGACTTCTATTTCTTTATCCAACGAATATTCGGTTGAAGGATATTTTGTTACTGGTATTTCGAAGTTCCACTCCCCTGTTTCGTATCCCATATTCTCATAAACATTTAAACTATTCCGCTTAGAGGAATCACGACTCAATTTTTGAAGTTTAGTGATCTTGAATTTGATTGTCCCATTATCCTTTCTAAGTGGCGGTAAACCCATCTTCCCATAATACACATTCTTTTTTTCATTATTTACATCCGATTTAAGGTCAGGAAGATAATACCTTGGAAATTTTTCACTATTCATGATTTCATGTTCATTCTCCACTAAAACTCCATCATCATAATTCATCACAAATTGATTGTCCTCGTTTGTATCCTCTATTTCATAAAAAACAAGCGTCTGAACATCATCCGCAATCGCACTCTTGATCTTAATTTTCACTCCATCGCTTTCCGCTTCCAGGTCCAGCCTTTCACCCAAATCCTGTTGCAAAAAGGTTCGCAATTCCTGATCTTCTTCCGTCCATGTATAGTAAAGGTAGGAAAACGCCCCCGTAAAAAAACCGATACTTGTTAACAATGCAAATGCACCTGCAAAAATAAGTCCCTTTCTTCGACGTTTCTTGCGCTTCTGTTGTCTGTGCTTTTCCTGTTCTGCCAGCCTCTCTTTGACGTTTTCCATGAAACCGGATGGCATACGCAAATTTTCTATCTTTTCAGTAAGATTTAACATGGTTAACATGACATCCTGAAAGGTAGCCAAGTCCTCTTGACAGTTTTTACATTGAAAAATATGCACCTCAAAATTGATCTTTTTCGATCGTTCCAAGTTTTTTTCCAAGTAATCGATGTAATCCTTATGGTACTCCTTACAGCCATGAAAAGCCGATTTGTACCCCATTTCTTTTCTAAAGGAATAGATTCCAGAAAACAAAAGCTCTTTGATCTTTTCTACTGATACTTGAAGAAGTTGGGCCACTTCTTCCTTAGAGAATCCTTTTACATAGGTAAGGAACATCGCTTCTTTCTCGTACTCATTCAAATGATCAAGGGCTTTAAAAAAATCCTGAAGTGGTTCACTTTCTTCATCCGCTTGTAAACTTTGATCATCAGAAAGCTCCCGACAAGTTTGGATGAAAATGGAGGTAACCCACAATTCGAATGATGTTTCATTTTTAAATCGAGACAATTCCTTTTGGACTTTTATAATGGAGCGGTAAAAAAGCTCGTCCATTTGCTGCTGATTTCTAAGATAACACCAACCAAGTGTATAAAATGATTGTTTATGCAGATCGAACCAATCAGCAATGGATTCCAAGGCTTTTTCTCTTATTGTAGTGATTGGAATTGCATTTATTTTTGCTGGAATCATATAGGTATTCCCCCTTTAACATTCTCATTTAACCTAATGCATTTTGAATTCTTGGTCATTTTATTTATAAAAACGTAGGTACAGGCTTTTCCCAAAAACTTTTGTAGGACCTAGCACCCGTCCCCTAGGTACCCAGTTTTACTTTCCGTAGCATCTTTTGTACCATTTGCCACTTTCAAAAAAAGCATGAATCATTTCTTATAGTCTCTTGACTATCACTATTATCGAATATAGCAAAGCCATTAAGGTGTATATATATTTCCTCTTATGTACTTAACTCTGTGAATATTAAAACAACCTATCTGCACTGCCAGTTTCCACTATTTTCTAAAATCTTTTAATATTATTATAACTTGATTCACCTTTTTTTCTAATTCTTTATTCATTTTGTTTCAAATGCAAAATTTTTAAAGCTTATGTATTAACAGGCTAACCTATGAACAAATTTCTCATCTTGATTATTAACATCAATAGTAGAAGTGTAAGTTTTTAACAATATCGTTAGCTAAGACAATAGCTTCTCAGCTTTTTAAACTGTGATACAACAACTACCTGTTGTCTGAATCGAAGTTATTGTCTTTGGCAGCCTTAGAATTCACTACCGATTCTCCTCTCCCCGAAAATGAATAGAAGCAGGTGATCCCTTATTGGGAACCTGCTTCTTCTTTTAAAATCATTTGCGAAATCACTTCAACATGTTCAAAGTGTATGCGGCAACATATTGGATGTTAGTGCACTTCATTTATATATTTTACTCAATTCGTCTATAAAGGCCGGTCTATTTTTATATAAACTCATTAATTCATTTATCAACTCCATTTGCTTTGATTTACCTGCAGTCTTTTTATATCTCATGATTTGGTGACAAACCCCTTGATAATCTTTTCGTTTGGACGAGGTCCTAGCTGACAATTTTATAGATTCTTTATAAATTTCGATGACTTCTTTTTTATAATGTTTGACTAACTTTTCAGCATAACTTTCAATATAACTAGGATTATCTCTGACAAACCCCAACATTTCTTCCAAATCATTTTCTTGCTCTATCAATTTAAGAAATATCTGACTGGTTTGCCATCCCTTCCCCGTTTTTAGTTCATGTTTTAGTTTTGTAATGCCGTTTATGACCCAGTAAAATCACAATTTCTTTCACCATCAATGATGTCATTTTGGAAGCAAAGAACTGTCCTTTCTCCTTTCTTCAAACTACGATTTACGGTTTCTTTTATGCCATTCCGTAATTTCTTTAAGCCTTTGTTTGAACTTAGCTTCCGAACCTTGAGTAGTTGGATGGTAATATTCATGACCTATTAACGAATCCGGCATCGTCTGCATCGCCGTTAATTTTTCTTCTGTATCATGAGCGTATTTATATCCCTTGCCGTAATTTAGATCTTTCATCAACTTGGTAGGTGCATTGCGTAAATGCAGGGGAACGGGTTCATCCATAGAGTTCAGGGAATCTTTTTTTGCTCTCATATAAGCTAAATAAGCTGAATTTGATTTTGGGGCCAGTGAAAAGTAAATCACAGCTTGGGTCAGGTGTACATCACATTCAGGCATACCAATGAATTGACATGCTTGAAAAACAGATACCGCAATTTCCAAAGCTCTACTGTCCGCTAAACCGATGTCTTCACTTGCAAATCTAACCAATCTTCGAGCGATGTACAATGGATCTTCCCCGCCTTCCAACATCCGTGATAACCAGTAGATAGCCGCATTCACATCACTATTTCGCATGGACTTATGCAATGCAGAGATAATATTATAGTGTTCTTCTCCATTTTTGTCATACAATAGTGATTTCCTATTGATAATCTGGGTTAGATCCTCTTTGCTGATTATGACCGGGCCATTCTGTTTTTTTCCATTCAGGACGGCCATCTCCAGTGTATTCAACGCAATACGGGCATCTCCATTTGAAAATTCTGCTATGGCCAATAATGTACGATCGTCAATTTGGATATTTTGATATTCATACCCATTGGGATTTACGATGGCTTGTTTTAATAATTCCACGACTTCACTGCTTGTTAATTGATATAGGACAAACACCTTGCATCGTGATAACAGGGCCGAATTGACTTCAAAAGATGGATTTTCAGTGGTTGCACCTATGAGAATAATACTGCCATTCTCAACATAAGGTAAAAAGGCATCTTGCTGTGCTTTATTGAATCGGTGAATTTCATCAATAAATAAAATAGTCTTTTCACCTAATTGCCGATATTCCTCAGCTTCCTTCATAACGTTACGAATATCTTTAATACCACTTGTAACAGCACTGAAATCCACAAATTTTGATTGGGTTTGATTGGCAATAATTCTCGCCAATGTTGTCTTCCCTACTCCGGGAGGGCCCCAGAAGATCATGGAAGAAACACGGTCATGTTCAATCATTTCCCTGAGAACCATTCCTTTACCTAACAGGTGTTTTTGTCCAATGAATTCATCTAAACTTTGAGGACGCACTCTGCTCGCCAAGGGACGGCTTTGATCATTATCGTTATCAAATAAAGAAGTTTGCTTCAAGGTTAACCCCTCCTTGTAAAAAAGGACTGCACTGCATCAAATTAAGATAGGAAATAATTGAATAAGAAATTTGATTTTCCTCAATCGTTTATCATAATACATTTGATTTGCTTTTGTTCCCTTGCAGAGATAATCCATTTACGCCATGCCCTTTTCTATTACGATTCAACAAAGCAACGATGCCACTTTTTTTACAAATGGTATATCTATATTTTAAAAATGCAGGCCTTTTCGCTTATTGGTATGATCTTTCCAAATCAGTTAAAGAAGGGACTGCAAATGAAAAGTTCCTGCTTTGTTTGCTTAAGTACAATTTTATTTTATGCCCATTTACTCACTTCTTCCAGCTTTCAAACTCCTTTTCTCCTCCAGAGCTCCATGCCACCTTTTATGCCCATAGGCAGTTGGACATTTTTTTGATTCAAAGATAGCCGTTTTTTTCCCTGTTTTCCCCTCAATTCCCCCCCCTTTTTTCCGGGTTTAAAATAAACTCTTTCGAAAATGTTGCACGAGGGCAAATTGAAAAGTACAGGAATAGAAAGGGCTTGAGCAGAAAAAGGCCCTGATTTCGGAAAGAATTATTTTCACAAAATCAGGACCGGATTGGAAATCTTTATTTTGAATCGGAAAAGTTTATTTGGGGGCTACATAGTAGATAAGAATCTAGAGAAAGATGGTTATAAACTTTTAATTTTCATCGTAATCAGTGGGTCTTACTTTAAAAAGCACCCAGGTGATGTCATTTTGGAAGCAGAGAAACGTCCCTTCACTTCCTCCCGACTAGCGTTTCACACCTAAATTTAGACCCTTAATGAGCCACGGAAACCCCTAGCAGCATAGTAGGATTCTGCTCCATTGTGATATACAAAGACAGTGTCGTAGCGACGATCACAAAAGACGGCCCCTCCAAGTTTTCTAATATTAGAGGGAGTTTTCACCCAGCTTGATGTTTTGGTATCGAAATTTCCTAGCTTTTGCAGCTCCCGGTATTGTTCTTCCGTTAAAATCTCAATACCCATATCAACTGCCATATCAATAGCGTTATTTTGTGGTTTGTGTTCTTTCCTTGACTCCAGCGCTTCACGGTCGTAGCAAACACTTCTTCGGCCTTTAGGACTTTGCAAAGAACAATCATAAAAAATATATTCGTTCTTCTTTTGATCATGACCAACAATATCTGGTTCACCGCCGGTTCTTTCCATTTCATTAAGTGACCAGAGTTTTTCTAGATTAGTTTCTAGCTTTTCTTGTACTTTTGCCCATTCAAGGGCTTTATGACGATTCATGTTTTTCTCAAAACGGGCTTTCAATATCCCAAGTATCTCTTCATGTTGTTCTGGTAACAACTTTCTCTTTCCATTTCCCATACTAAAACCTCCTTCCACATGTTCGTAAATAAAGCAAGGGGACGGTTCTTTGCTTCTCAAATTATGATTTCTTCCTTCATATAATATAATCTTCCAAAAGTGTCCAAGCGATAGTCCCTTTTTTCACAAAAAACACATTTTATTTCCTTTTTTTAAGATATTTCTCTTAGAAAAGAGGTTTATAAGCTAGCAAACCACAATTTCTTTCGCCCTCAAGTGATGCCATTCTGGAAGCAGAGATCCGTCCCTTAACTCAAATTAATATTTGCTTTTCTGGCCTGTGAACACAAGTCTTTTGTTCTCAGAGTATATGTTCTGCCATCTTTAATAAAATAAGTACCACATTGCCTGAATTCAAAAGAAACATGGTTCCTCAAACATTGTTCTCTAATTGAAAGGACCCAATCATAATCTAACGGTCTTGCATTTTTATCCGATTCTCCTCCTACAACAACCAACTCAATATCGTTAAGATGTTTTTCAATGGTAATATTCTCTATTAGTGGTTGGCAAATAATATTTTTATGCTTTATAGGCAGTTTATCGAAGATACTTAATCTGTAATCTGCCATTTCTTGATTTTCTACAGTACAACCAACCGTAACATTCTCATATCCATCATTCCAATCTTCTGGAATACACTGCATAAATCGTTCTATTCGTTTAGTCAAAAAAATGAAGTTTAAATCAAGACGTTCTTTTATCATCGTCCAACATTGTTGTCGCCACGCATCTGCTTCTTCTATGAGAAAGTCAGAAGAAAAGCAAAGATACACGATCTGTCCAGATTTTATTTTATATTCACCCTTTTTTATTTTATCAATTGGAGCATAGAATTTATCCGTTTTTACAATGTGATTTGTATCCACTTTTCTTTTGCTGTCACCTTTATGAATATAGCAATACTTGCAGCCCTCGCTATATCTATGACAGCCTCGCCAAGGATTCCACATAGCCATAATAATGCCACCTTAAAACCCAGATTTGTCTTGAGAAAAAGTGCCTGTCACTATCTAAAAAATGTCGAATCTTTAAATTCATTCGATAAAATCTAGGTGTCAGGCACCTACGCAATTACACAAGCTTTTTTACAATAGGCAACCAGGCCTCACAACGGTAATCATCCGCTTGTTGATTCCCTTCAAAATACACTCTATATCGGGAGCATTAGCATACTCGTAACCGGAAGTAGGCTACCATTCAGAAGGTTTGGCCATCTTAGGATATTAAGCAAGCAATTTTCCTCAACCTCATTCTTGTTCCACTTTGAACCTCAATACCGTTTTAAGCTTGCTTGAATCGACTTTGCGGGGATCTGAGAGGTAGATTTCACGATGTTTTTTAGAGATTCTCCTATATCCATTATTCTTGCAGAACTGTTCCATTTTTTTAAAACTTTCAGATTCATTGTCATAACTGCCCACATGAAGCATTTGACAACATAAGCCTTCAGTAATCGTTCCGTACTTTATTTTATCCAAATAAACGTTTGGCTTTTTCTTTTTTGTTTCAGATAAAAAGTGTTCAAACAAATCTTCAGTTAGAAAATCCGGTTGACGAATCATAATAGTGTACGCAAAGTTACTCTTTACTTTTGCAGATACCGTTTTATCAATTAAATCCCATACCCCTTCAAGAGGAAAAACGATATAGGGATAGTAGCCTTCCGGAACATTATTACTTTTGTAAGACATTTTTACCGAATAACTAAAACTGTATAGGGCCGCTGTAGCGATCGCAAATTCTTCACCATTGGGATCACCCTCACCATCAATCATAGCAAAATTAATTGGTGGAACTGTTATGATTGCTGGAGTAGTCTTTGGAAGATATAAATCCTTATATGCCTTTCTATAATCTAACTTTTCCATCATTCCATATCCTCCAATTAATTTATTGAAATATAGATTTGTATTTCTGCATTGTCCGTATCAAAACCACTTTGATATTCTTCAAAATCGCAGCTGAATTTTCTATCCAAATCCATCGACCAAAGCTTCATCCAAAATTCTGCAACCGCTTTTTGTACATCACCATGAATGATAAACTTTGCATATTTTCCAGCAGGAATAATCTCCGTATGTACTGTATTAGGGATGTTATTTAGAGAATCCTGGATTTCACAGCAAACCATCACATCGTAGGCTCCATTGACACCACTCTCATAATTTGTATACAAACCAATACAATTGTCATTTTTCTTGTCTGGGATGGACTGGCATATTCCATCCTCATAAAATTTTCTCCAAGCTTCCCCAATTGATTTGCTCATATTCGGGTCACTATTATTCGTTCTTATTTTGAGCCCCGCAACCTTTTTTCCCGTTAATTGTACAATCTCATAATCCATGTTATATCCTTCTTTCATTAAAGAATGAAGTCAGTATAACGCTCATAATTCGACAACTGTATGTCATATTATAAATATTTTCTCAAGTTCTCTTCTAGTTTTTTTTTTATGATTTCTCGCACATACTTTGGTTCGATAACTTCAATATGTTCACCAAATGATAATACATAACCATAGAGCCATTCATTTTCAGGATAAGTAACAGTAACAGTAAAGCTTCCGTCTTTATTATGTAAAATACTATCCTGATCAAATTCGTCATAAACCCTATAAGCCATACATGGATCAATTTTTAGTACAAGCGTTGCCATTTTAATAGTTAAATTATTAGTAGGGTCTTGGGGATTATTTCCTATATCATCATGTTCATTTATTGAAAAAGTTTCATTTGTGATAGTAAGATTTTTTATCCGAGAGATTTTAAATAATCTTAAATTATCTTTTGTTCTACAAAAACCATTTACATACCAAGCTTGCCCTTTAAATAAAAGTCTTATCGGCTCGATTATTCTATATGATTTTTCCCCGTAAGAACTATAATAATCAAAAGCTACAACGTTCCTGTTTAAAATTGCAGTTTTGAGTAGATTGAATTTTTCCTTTTCAACCACACCACTTCCCCATTGAGAAAAATCGACATCAATCCAATCTGTATTATTAATATCAAACATGGCAGTTAATTTTGCCAACACCAATTCAACATCTGGTACATTTAATGCCTTCAAACTTTGAAGAGAAGATAGGATATCAAGTTGTTCTTTTTCCGAAAGTAAAGTTTTACTAAGAGTATAATTTTCAAGTAACCTTATCCCACCGCCTTTGCCTTTGACGGTATAAATAGGAATTCCCGCTACACTTAATGAATCAATATCACGATAAATGGTCCGTTGCGATACTCCGAAATATTCAGCTAACTCTTTCGCAGTAATTTCCCTTTTATCAAGTAAAATATACACGATTTCCAGAAGTCTATGAATGGACATACTTCATCACCTTTAAATTTTGCTACTTAAATTATATGACAAACCCAAAAAGAAAAGGGCCTGTCACTACCCGAAAAATGTCGAATCTTTAAATTCAATCGACAAAATCCGAGTGTTGACAGGCACCTGTTCCTTTTTCATATGTATCATAGTATTGCCCTTAAAAAGGTAGAAAGTCCACTTATGTCTAGAATATAGTTTTAAGTTCTTTATTCGTTTTTATCCTCATCTTCATATTCAATTCCAAAATAGTACAGGAAGTCATCCCAATTAGGTGGATATGCATTACTTCCTCCTAAAACGATCCTACAATCCCAATCAGAAGATTTAAAGTATCTAATATATCTTTTATTTCTATATACTCTTCGCAAGTATGAACTTTTTTCATTCCAATACCAATATTTACCGCGTCAACTCCTCTTTGCCTATAAACATTTGCATTACTGCCACCTCCACAGCTTTCTAATTTAAAAGGTAAATCAGAATTCCTGCAAGCACCCTTAAAAAGCACAATAATATCATCATGTTCAGCAATATAATATCCTTTAGTACCATATTTTAAATCTGAAGTGAAGGATGCATTATTAATTTTTGCCGTTTCTTTACAAATGGATTCAACCTTATTTTTTAATGATTCTAACTCGTTTAAGTTATAGCTTCTTGCCTCAAATTTCATAGAAACCTCAGGCATAACTATATTAGTAGCAATACCGCCTTCAATTGTTCCAATATTACAAGTGGTATTTTCATTGATTCTTCCATTAGGCATTTTAACTATTGCCTGTGATGCTACATACAAGGCATTTATCCCCTTTTCTGGACAAACCCCAGCATGTGCTTCTTTACCTATAAACTTTAACGATCCTTTGCATCCATAAGGTGTTTTATTTACAATACTGCCAGGGCTGCCCTCCCCATCTAATACAAAAGCGAAATCAATATTTTTAAGATATTTGTCATCTAATTTTTTTGCTCCAAATAGTCCAATTTCTTCACAGACTGAAAATATAAATCGTATGGAGCATGTTTGAAGATTATTTCGATATATCTTATCTATTAATTCCAACATTACAGCAATCCCTGCTTTGTCGTCTGCTCCTAAAACTGATGTTCCGTCACTAAAAATTTTACCATCTTTAATCACCGGAGAAATATTGATGCATGGTTTTACAGTATCCATATGTGCATCAAATAATATAGTGTGCTTATTAGGTCCAATATAATCAGCAATTATATTCCCATTATCATCTATTTCTTTTATTATATTATAATTATCTAAATATTTTAGTATATATTGTCTTACTGTTTCTTCATTATTCGACGGGGAAGAGATTTTGACCAAATCCAAGAAAATGCTTACGACTCTTTCATTCATTTCAATTCTCCTATATATATTTTATAAATTCATTATATGAGGTAATATTTTCTAATTTATCTCCATGTTCCTTCAGATAGCGATATAAATATTTAAAAATATTTAGATTACTTTTTAGTTTAGTACTCATAAGTGTTATTAACATATGATTAACACTTATATCATCAATATAAATTTCCTTACTTAAATGAACGTATATACAAATGCAAAAATCATCTTTTTTGCTGATACAGTGTGGAATGCTATAATTTCTTATTATAAGTGAATTTCCCTGTTTTTCTCTGTCTTCAATCCTTTTAGCTTCATCAAGGTTGATTACATGCTTCTTTAACAAATGATTGCAAACATTTGATAATACAGTCAAAAAATTTTCATTATCTTTAACATCATATGTATATGAGTAATCTTTTAGAAAAATAGTTTCAATATTTTTGCTAACACTAATCCTCTCTATTTTTTCCTGAATCAGATTAATGTCCGGCTCACTTAAAATATAATGTACAAGTATAGTTTCTTTGCCTTTAAAAGATTTTTGATCATTACTATTAATAATAAGATTAGCTTCACTGTCACTTACAGTCTTTTCATCATCACAAATTACAATATCACAATTACTGAGAGTATCTTCCAATAATTGCTTATTAATGTTTGCTATTGCATTATCAGTAGAATAAATAAGTATTTTATTTCTTGTTTTCTTGTTCTTTTCTAAACTTACTGCAAAATATAATCCAATCAAATCCCAATTAGTAATCTGATAGTGATACATTTTTTTCATCAAGTCAATAAATGTAATACTTAAATCAAATGAAAATGGATAAGTTGCTTTTATATTTGAAATATTGTGTATCTCTTTTATTTTTAAATAACATGGATAACTTAAAATTCTTTTTAAATGATGATACAGCTGAGAAGACAATTCTTCACCAAAATTAACAGCATATTGCTCCTGCAGAATATCTAATGCTTTTTCAACTTGATTAAAGGTCAAATTAAGATTTATATCAATACAAACATCCGATATCTGTGATAAAATTCCTATCGTTTTCCTTCTATAATTTAATCCGCAAACATTATAAATTTCTTCAAATACACTATTCTCTGATTTTAAATTACCTTTTCTGAACAACAATGCAGCAATTAAAATTTTATTTATCTGTGCTATTTTTACATTTGGAAAATAAAACCTTATTTCATCATTTTGATCAATAGTCATTTGTAATTTTTCATATACATCTAAACCCATTTCAAGTTTATCCATATACCGCTTTATATTATTTTCTATAATATTACTTAACAGAATACATTGTTTATATAATGGCTCATTTAAAAAATGTCCTTTTTTACAAACATCTATATTCAGCAAATTTCCATAGCCTTCCTTAATGACGTTCAATTTCTCTGATGCAGTTATCTTGGAAACATACAATTTTTCAGACAAATCTTCTATTGTAACATAATCATTTTGTATTAATTCATAAAGTATTATCTCTTCATCATTAATATTTTTCTTCATGAAATCTTCATATTTATCAAAGTCTGATATTTCGACCTTGTATCCAAGTCCTTCATATGTAAGCAATTCACCTATATCATTACTTTCCAATATAGTTTTTATTGCTGAAAGATCCCGCATTATCGTTCTTTTTGATCTTATTGCTACTTTTGCAATACTATCAGCATTTATGGGCGTAGATGTTTTTACAAGTAAATCAATAATTGAATACTGCCGGTTGCTTAGCATCTATCATCCCTCCATTAATACAGTTACTGCTTTTTCAAGCCTTTTTAATCCTTCTTCCAATTTACATATTGGGCAGCCTAAATTCATCCTTAAATGCATGGCACCATTTTTTCCATATGTTTCTCCACTCATGATTCCAACTTTTGCTATATTAACCAAAATATCTTGGAATTTCTCAGAACTACAATTAAGATTACTAATATCAAACCAAGCCAGATAAGTAGCCTGTGGTTTAATGAATTTAATCATGGGCAATTTCTCATTAAGAAATTTTTCTGTATAATCCATATTTTTCTCTATATACTTTGTTAACTCATCTATGTAATAATCACATTTTTCGTAAGACTCCATTAGAGCAAGCATACCTAAAACATTTGCAGAATTAACGAAATCTCTTTTTCTGGTTTGTTCAAGAAATTGATTATACAATTGTTTATCGTGAATTATTGCGTAAGAACCACCAATAGAAGGCGTATTGAAAGTCTTACTTGAACTATTAACAAGGACTATATTTTTATATTCCCCAATATATGAAATGATAGGATAATGTTTATTATTATATAATGTTATATCACTATGAATCTCATCACTAATGATATAAACTGAATACTTTTTACATATATTGACGATATTCAACAATTCACTTCTGCTGAATACTTTACCTGTGGGATTATGTGGAGAACATAATAATAAAATTTTGCATTTTTTTAATTTTTTTTCGAAGTCATTAAAATCAACAGAATAATTGTTTTCATTATCTAAGTTTACAGTAACTAATTTTCTGTGATTTTTTTTAATCACATCAATAAAGGCATCATACATTGGATCAAATACCATTATTCCATCATTTTCATTACTTAATAATCTAATAAGTACGCTGATACTATACATAACACTTGGACTATATACAATTCCATTTCTATTTATATTCTGCCCAAATCTTTTTTTATAATGATATGCAATAGCATTTTTGTAATCAGCATGATTCCATCTGGTGTATCCAAATATTGGATGATTTATCCTCTTAATCAGCACTTTCGTTACTTCTTCTGGAACCTCAAAATCGGTATCAGAAATTGAAAACGGTAAAATATCATTTTTGCCAAAACGGTCGCTAATATAATCCCATTGTGTACAATAAGTACCTCTTCTGCTAATTATCTTATCAAAATTCACTATGATTACCTCTTTATATATAAGCAAATTAGTGTATCAACAGATACACTAATTTTGCTGTATTATTAAGTTAATGCCTTCTTTTCCTTATGTTTTCTATTTAATTGTTTAAATGCAATAATAAGGATAATATTTAATGCAACACCAAATATATAAGCGACATAGAATGCCCATCCTGGTGTCATTAAGCCAAGCAAAGGATCAAAGACTCCTAATCCTGGTGCAAATCTTTTAATACCCAATGCTATAGTTAATATGCCGGTGATACCTCCAGCCAGAGTATTGGCAGTAATCATTGGAAGCGGATCAGCCATCGCATAAGGAATAGCTGGTTCAGTTGCTACAGTAGCCCCTACGATAATTGCTGAATTTGCCATATCTCTTTCCGGTTCCGTAAATAATTTCGGTTTAATGTAAGATGCAATACCTGCTGCTACAGGCGGAACACTTGCAACTACTCCAACAATACCGTACCAGGAATAAATCTTTTCAGCCAGCAGTGAGAAGCAGAAGAACCAAGCAATCTTATTAACAGGGCCTCCCATATCAAATGCTAACATACAGCCAATTAAAAATGCTAATGGATATTTATACTCCGGACCTACATTATTTAAGAATGACAGCATTGATGACATCATTCCACCCAACAATGGACCAACAACATAGTATGTTAATAAACCAAAAATAAATATCGTAACTGCGGGAATGATTGTCATGTTCATCAATGACTTAAGAGCCCTAGGATAATTGTAAGATTTTATCCATTTAACAAAATATCCAATTGCCAATCCAAAAAAGATTGCACCAAAGAACCCGGCTCCTGAGTCTATTCCCAACATAGTTTTATCATTGGCAAAATACGTGATAATAAATGCCGGTGCTAATGCTGGCTTATCACCAATGTTATAAGCAATATAGGCACCCATGATAGGAATCATGAATGTAAATCCTAAATATCCAATGCTTTCTACGATATATGTAAATGTTGGTGTACCTTTATCAAAGCCAGCATAAGGCATACCCCATTGAACAAGTATATTAGCAATAGCGACTAATATACCTCCGCCAACTACAAATGGTAATGCGGCTGATACACCTGCCATCAAATGGGTCATGATACCATTTGTGTCATTCTTTTGTTTTCCTAATTTAACTTTTCCTGCTATATTTGAATGGTAAATGACTGCTTTTTCTTCCAGATGATCAAAAATAGTTTCTGCTTCCTTAAGAGCCTCACTAACTTTCATCTCAATTACTTTTTTGCCATCAAATCTTGCCTTGTCTGAATCTGTTATTCCCCGGCCTATAGCTAAAATTACATAATCAGCCTTTGCAATTGATTCCGGTGATAATTCATTTTCTACTCCGCCAGCACCCTGAGTTTCGACTTCAATATTGTGTCCTAGTTCTTTTGCTTTCTTTTCAAAAGCTTCCGCAACCATGAAAGTGTGCGCAATACCAGCAGGACAATTGGTAACCGCGACAATGTTAAGCTTTGACATATTCTCCCTCCTACTCTAGCACACGATTAATTTCTGAAAAAATAGTTGATTCATCTGCATTTTTTAACATATCTGTGAAGTCATTATAAATCAGCTTACGCGCTAATTTTGACAACATCTTTAGATGTAAATCATTTTCATCATCAGGAGCTATCAGACAAATACAAACTTCAACCAGACTTTCATCCATCGATTTCCATTCAACTCCATGATCTAATCTTGCAACAATTACACCTCCTTCTTTTACACATTTATGTCTTGCATGAGGGATTGCAATTCCCCTGCCAAATCCTGTTGTTGACTCTTCTTCCCTTAAGCACAACTGTTCATAAAATGTATCAATGTCATCAACTTTACCATGTTCAAAGGCTATTCTGGCCAATTCATACAATGTCTCTTTTTGTGTATTGACTTCCAGATTTAAATAAATATCATTTTTTGTAATTAAACCCATAGGTTATCTCCTTTCTACAATGTCAATGTAATTTTAACAACATACTAAATTTTTAAAAACTATTTAATTGTCACTTCTTAAATGTCATCTAATAGTAAAAATAAAGTATTTGTCATCCTATTTATGACAAGTACTAAAAATGTAAAAGAAAAAAAGTTAAGAAATACAACTTCTTGCAGTCAAATCCTATTTTCTGTGTTCCAAACCACAATACCTCGTATAAGAAAAACCGGGCAAAAAAAAAATGAGGTGACCCCATTTTCTAGGTTTCCAAATGATTTTCTTAAGTTTTTTACTGTTATAAGGCTCATCGTAGCTGAATTCTCTTTTCTACGAAATTAGCAAGAATCGTAATTAAATAAATAATGATAAAGTAAATAACCCCTACGGTAAGCCAAATCGTAAATACTTCAAAGGTGGCTGCAGCCTGAATTTGGCCCTGCTGTGTTAAATCCGCTATTCCGATAATGGATAAAAGAGAAGTGTCTTTTAAACTAATAATGGATTGGTTTGTGATCGTTGGGAGCATTCTCCTAAAAGCCTGAGGCAGGATAATAAAGCGCATGGTTTGTGCCGCTGTAAAACCAATTGACCTTGCTGCTTCTGTTTGTCCCTTATCAATGGATTGAATGCCTGCACGTATAATTTCCGTAAAATACGCCCCCGCATTGATGGCAACTGTGATAATACCCGCTGTTGAATTATTTAAGGAAATCAAATGCAGAGAATTTATTCCAAAATATATAAAGAATAGCTGTACAATAAATGGTGTTCCTCGAATTGCATTCACATACACCTTTGCAATCCAATTCAAGATTTTAATAGGCGCAAGCCGCAACAATGCCAACACTAAACCAATTAAAAAGCCTAGAATAATGGCAATAACAAATATATAAAGCGTGACTTGAAGACCTTTGAATAATATTGGTAAAGTCGCCATAATAATGTTCATTTTTTTCATCCCCTTTCAAGAAGAAAGAGCGCGCTTTATGCGTGCCCTAACTTCAATATTTATTTACCAAGATAAGTGTTTACAATTTCATCATATGTTCCATCTTTTTTGAGTTCAGCAAGACCTTTATCAATTTTTTTTAATAATTCCTGATTTTTCCCTTTCAAAACAGCAATCCCATATTGGTCGCCATTTAATCTGTCACCGACAATTTTCAAACCAGGGTCCTTTTGGGCAATAGCATATGAGATAACAGGATAGTCTTCAATTAGCGCATCTGCATTTCCATTAGAAACTTCCTGGAACATTGCAGGACTATCATTAAATTGAATGACTTTAATTCCTAATTTTGCTTGATTATCTTGAGCATATTTAGCACCTGTTGTTCCTTTTTTAACGGCAACGGTTTTTCCTTTAAGGTCATCAACTGATTTAATAGTTGAATTATCTTCTTTAACCACAACTGTTAATCCTGCATCAAAATACGGAGTTGAGAAATCTACAACCTTTTTTCTTTCATCTGTAATACTCATTCCAGCAATCGCTACATCAAGCTGATTCGCTTGCATAGCAGGAATAATTCCGCCAAAGTCCATTGGATTCAGTTCAATTTTGAAGCCCTGATTTTTCGCAATGGCATTGATTAAGTCAATATCGATACCCTTATAGTCATTTCCATCTTTATATTCAAATGGAGGGTAAGTAGTATCTACACCAACTTTATATACCTTTTCACTACTTGCTTTCTCTCCTGTTGTGTCCTTGCTTCCACAAGCTGCGATAAAGAGCGTAAGGATTAAAAATAAACTAAATAAACCAAATTTTCTCATGCGAAGCCCCCTATTATTTTTAATAGAATAAAAACAATTCATTATTAATAAAGCATATGTATTAAAATTTACAAAAGTACAAATTTTCGATATATTCAATCCCTTTTTTTAATATATAACCATTCTCAATAATGTTACTTTTTATACGAATAAGCATTTCTACTAATGTGAACTACCCACCACTTAGCTAACCTTACGGTCTGCTTGAAGTGGGGGATTCTCGACTTATCGTTCCTTTTACTAGCTAACGAAAAATTTCCCAACGTACAGAACCTTTCTTTCTATGAGATAAGATACGCTGTTCTTTTGCTAGTTTGTCCAATGATTGTCGATAGAAACGAGGGTAATTGGCTTTCTCACCCTGTTCGCTTTCAACATATAGACCATCCATAGCAAAATCTAGTCCAACAACCTTTTGAACGATGACAGACATAATCTCTTTCTCATATTCTGTCAAAATAGGAATATAGTATTTTCCTGACTTTGTTTTAGAAATGGTACAGGATTTTATTTTGTAATCAGCAGGAATATCTCTATGTTGTTTGATTTTTACATGCTTCATTTTAGGCAATTTGATATGACTGCCTTTCAATTCGATGTTTCCATTCACCAAATTAGTCGTGTACGACTGCTTATTCTTTCGACTTTTGAACTTTGGAAATTCAGCACGACCTTAAAAGAAATTCTTATAGGCTTTTTGCAAGTTAATTTGTGAATTGGCTAAAGCTAATGAATCCACTTCTTTTAAGAATGAAAATTCATCTTTATATTTAGCAGGAGTCGGAAACTTTTGTTTTTTGAGCCTATCTTTGTCATCTTTGTATTTTTCGTAAATCTCTTGTCGTTCTGCCAACATTTTATTATAGACAAATCGGACACATCCGAAAGTCTTTGCGAATAATACTTCTTGGTCTCTATTTGGCAATAAACGGAATTTGAAGGCTTTATTTTGCTTAGTCATATCCAATCGCCTCACTTAGTCAGAACACTTGTTCTCATTATATCATAATGAGGAAGATTTTGGATATAGCCAACCGAAATTCATCTCCCTCCTACTCATTAGGCTACGCCCTTCGCATTCCTTGAGGATGGGAGACTTCTTTCGGAAATTCGTTAAAATATCTATTAAAAACTCAAGCAGGTCTATTATTGTCTTCTAATATTCTAATTATTTTTTTTGATAAACCTTTCATTTCTAAAATCAAAAATATTATTATATCTGTAGCTAACGCTGGTAAGGCCTATCGACTATAGTGGTGAACATGTCTTATTCACCCTTCTGACCACAATTCGTCAGCAGAACTATACACTCAACGTTCCTTGAGTGTGCAATAATAATGCCACTTGAAGCTGGTGGTACCTTAGCGACAGGTTAATGTGAAAAACAGGCATGTCTCCAATGACCTCCTTGGATTCCTCCTACGCTGGTACGGAAAATGGTATAAGGCTTCATCAGATTCCCCGGCTCAACTTTGGTACTATTAGAGCAGTTTTAATCATATTTTTATAGATGAAAACAAGAAGAAGAGGATGGGGTTAGTTGATAAAAGTTAAAGTTCATTTACGGCCGATTGTTAGCAGGATAAATCTGCCCACACTCTTTGAAAACAGCCATGTTTCCGGGTGAAGCAATAGGAAGATTATTTATTGCAACCCAAATAGGAGAAATTTTTTATATAGGCAACGGAAGTATTATAAATAGCCAATACTATCTCAAATCCATTCGCTTTTTGTCTTTGAAATTTTAAATTGGGGCCTTTTCCAAGAATTGGACATGCTATCCACCCGGTACTTTAGCAGCTGACTTTCAAATAGCCATAGTAAATTTTAGCAGTCATTCAAACACTTACGGATATTTCTACTTTCTCCTATACGTCCCGCTAATGCTCAACTTATATCCCAAATTTACAAACAGGCTATGAAGCAAATTAACCCGTGAAACTCTCATTCTCTTAAAAATGGACTTCCACGAGTAAAACTCTTTCCTGAACCACATATAGCCCTCGAACAGGTCTTCCGGAGTCATTTGTTTCGGTTGGTAAGCCACTCTGGTTTTTCCATTATAAGCACTCCAATCATCTGTCAACAGCCGTCCCTCCCGTTTGTACTGCTCATAAACTGGCGTATGGGGCAATGGTGTTAGAATGCTGACCGTCACCCCGTCGATGCCAAGATGGTTGCAGGCATCTAGGGTCTTTTTGAATACCTCCCGATTATCTGTATCAAAGCCGAAAATGATTCCGGCCTGCACGGAAATTCCATGACTGTGTATGCTGCCGATGAGCTCTTCATACTTTTTTACATTGTTGATCCGCTTGTTTACACTTTGCAGGCTTTCATTGGAAAAAGACTCAATCCCGACAAAAAAATAGATACAGCCCGATTCCTTGGCAAGCTGTAATAGCTCGGTATCTCTACACCTCTCAAGCGTGATCTGAGCAGCCCAGCGTTTCTTCAACGGGATTAGTGCCCTCATTAGTTCCTTTGCATAGTGGATGTTGCCGAAAAAATTGTCATCCCAAAACACAAAATATTTGCTGTTCATTTTCCTGACATCTTCTATTACTTCCGCAATCGGCCTCGTCCGAAACGAATCATGGTAGATTTGTTTGAGATTACAGTAAGCACAATGATAAGGGCAGCCTCTTGAAGAGATGACAGCTCCTTTTGCCAATGATCGTCTATTGATCAAATCACGCCTTGGAATCGGAATCCCTACCAGAGATGGCACCTCATCTATTTGATACAGCTTTTTTCGGCAAGCTCCCTCATAAAATTCAACGAGAAACTGCGGCCATGTCTGTTCAGCCTCTCCAACAATCAAAAAATCACAATGCTCCATTGCTTCCTCTGGCAGAAGCGTCACATGCGGACCTCCGAAAACAACTTTTGTCCCTCTTTCCCTAAACCTTGCCGACATTCGGTAGCAATGGGCGGCATTTGATGTGTTGACAGTAATCGCCACCAGGTCAAACTGCTGATCAGACGGGATTTTTTGATTGTACTCATCCACCAAGGTAATTTCATATTGTTCCGGGTCGACAAATGCAGCGAGATATGGCATTGTAATTTGGACGAAATTATTGAATTGCCTTTTTCTAAAGCGATGGATCTCTTTGTTCTCTGGAGTAATCATTAATAATTTCTTTTTCATTTCTATCACGCTTCATGTTTATAATTTTTTTAATGATGAAAAAGGAAATAATTGCCAATAAGACAATAATCATACAACTTGGTTTTCCAAAAAATCCTCTATCCAATAAATCAATACAATCTTCTTCCTTGCCATTCCTACATTTTCCACCTTCATCCCCTGGAATCTGAAAGCGACAAAAAAATTTATGGTCTAAACACATAACGCTCTGGAGTCATGAAATTCTCCTTTCCAGGAACATATAAGGAAATGGTGGGTCCCGTGATTTCTGTATCAGCTATGCTCGGAATAAAAATCTTACCCATTTTACTTATAAAACGAATACCATCCAGGTTATACCCCCAGTTTCTTATTCCTTTATACATGACGGCAGCATTTTCTTCATTCCAGCGCTTTACTTCCTTTTCAACTGGAATAGACTCCAGCATATTCATGATAATGGAAAAATCGTTGTTCGGATCGTACACGGTTGTTCCTTGTCCATGCCAATCTTGTTTATGGATGGTAACTTTATTGTCCTTTGCCTTATCAAAATAGATTAAGTACCCCGATTTCAGTTTCTTATTTTGGTCAAACCCGTAAATATAGGTATCAATGCTTGTGATGGTCCCATCTTTTGCGAAATTTATTTCTAAATCATTTGTCATTAAATACGGTTCCAGTTTGACCTTTGCTCTTACTGAATCAATTATACCGTTCAGCCTTGTTTGATAGAAATTATCATTTTCAAGCTTTATCCCTGTATCTGTTTTCAATTCATTGATTTTCCAGGCTAATGCTCCGTTAAAATTAACTGCATTGGAATAAATAGAATACCCACCAACAATCGTAGTCAGCAAAAATAGCATTTTTGTCCATTTCCAAAGAATTGGATAGACAGGCTTAAAGCCTCTGAAAATTTCTCTTAACTTTTCTTGGGACTGTTTTGTTTCCTTTGTGATAGGAAAAATAGTTTTATCTTGAAAGTAGAGAAAATACCATTTTTTAGTTTCTTTTACTTTCATTAAACTTTCCAATGGAAAGGTATGACGCTCTGCAGATTGGCTTGGACTAATTATCAATTGGTGATCATCAATTTCAATTTGACTGTCAGGTTGGAATAAAAAATCTTTTTTCATCTGCCTTCGATATACAATAAAAACCCGTATGACCATTGCGAATAGCAGAAAACTGATTCCTAAAAAGATAGGTAGATTTGTTTTCAATTGTCCAATTTTTGTAATCGTGTACAAAATTCTCCACAACAGGACATAAAGAACAAAAAAGACCAGGCCGTTTATTGTTCCAAACAGTAAGTCTTGTAAAATCATTCTTCGATATAATCTTTTTGTCAATTTATTTTCAATTACCATACATATCACGCCACCGCTTTTCTATTTTCTCTATTATAAAGGAATTGTTTCACCTTTCCAGTCTCATTGATATCAACTCTATGGTCCGCAATATCGGAAGGACATAACAAACCTAACGATTTATATATTATACTAATAGACTTAATTCTTTTAACATCAACACCTGCTTTTTTCCTACGATAATCAGTCAAAAACCCTCTGATTAAGGATTTCCTCAATTTCAAAACATCCGCCTGACCATATCTTTTTCTCAACTCAAATGGTATTAGATTATAAAATTATTTACAACACCAATTTTAAAGCCACTTTTTCCTCATATCGTATAAATAACCTTTATTATGTAGATTTTACAGAATACGAAATAGTCTGATTTCCATTTTTTACCCCTGTCATCCTCAAAAAGCCCCAATGTCATCTATAAAAAGCTCCAAAAAAGTGGGGCTGAAAAAATGCATTTTTTCTGCCCGTTTTTTGCTCAATTTTTCTCCAAAGCCACTACATATAGTGGTTGACCGCCTTATTCGCCCTTCTGGCAACAATTCGTCATCAGAACTATACACTCAACGTGCCTTGAGTGTGCAATAATAATGCCGCTTGAAGCTGGTGGTACCTTAGCGACAGGTTTTGAAAAAACAGGCACGTACCCGTGACCGCCTTGAATTCCTCCTACGCTGGTACGGAAAATGGTAAAAGGCTTCATCAGATTCCCCAGCTCAACTTTGGTACTATTAGAGCAGTTTTAATCATATTTTTATAGATGAAAACAATAAGAAGACGGTGAGGTTAGTTGATAAAAGTTAAAGTTCATTTACGGCCGATTGTTAGCAAGATAAATATGCCCACTGTTTTGAAAACAGCCATGTTTCCGGGTGAAACAATAGAAAGATTATTTATCGCAACCCAAGTAGGAGAAATTTTTTATATAGGCAACGGAAGTATAGGAGCTTTTTTAGATATACGCCCCCGAATTTTAAAACTAGGTGCTTCTACAGGCGGATATGACGAGCGGGGACTCTTGGGGCTGGCATTTCATCCCAAGTTTTATGTTAACGGTCTGTATTATCTTCATTATTCAGTAGCTGGAACACAAGGACCGGGTGCCCTTGCTGAACCTTTCAAGCCTGACCCATGCGATCCCAAAACCTTAAGCTTAAAGTGGATAAACAGAGAAACTCAGTATGATCATATTGATACAGTCGAAGAATGGATTTTTCAATCGAATGGTCAACCTCAAAAACGGAGGACACTACTGAGTTTAAGAAGGCCTTTTCTAAATCATAACGGTGTTAACAGCTTGAACTTTTCACCTGAAACAGGCAAACTTATTTTAACAATCGGGGACGGTGGATCAGGGTATGATCCATTTAATTTAAGTCAAGATGATATGGAGATTGCTGGTAAAATAATTGAAATGGATATAGCTAAGAATACATTTATTGATAACTCACCCGTGGTTACACGTTTTAATGAACTCCCCTCACCTATTCAGGAAACGCTTACGGTAATAGCCAAAGGGGTTCGCAATATACCAGGCATTTCATTTCAAAGGTATTTTGATCAGTATATCAAATACATGGGAAATGTCGGGCAGGACTTAGTCGAGTCAATTTTTTCATTCGTTTATTATAAACCGATACCAGTTACTCAACTTGTCCAAAATTCCTTAATGGAATCTGTTGAGGAAGGCTTGATTAACTTTGGCTGGCGAGGGTGGGAAGGTGCCTTTCCAACTTCGATTTTAAGGGGCTGCACTCAAAATCAGACTTTGGATGAGAAGACAATTGTTTATTACGATGAAGCCGTTAAAATTTCAGTGCCCCGTCATCAGCCCCTAATCAGTTATTTTCATGATGATCCCCGGCCCGATAAGTTTGGAGCAACTGCACTCACTGGAGTGCAGTCATATATGGGAAATGCTATACCCGATTTAACGGGGAGCGTTGTGTTTACTGATCTTGCACGAAATGAAGGCACTCAATCTCCGGTTAGAGGAGTTTTAGCTTATACCAGAGCAAAAGCAGATTGTAAGTTAAATGATTTTAGTGTTATTGAAACCGATTATAATTCTGGGTCTCAATCAGCTTATTATGTGAGTTTGGGAACAAATTTGGAGCAGACCAGACTTTATTTAGGGGTTTATGGCTCGATGAAAGTGACTGATTTTAACCAAGGTACTGTTTTTGAAATTGTTCTATGATTCATCCCAAATATTTGTTTTTCTCTTACATTTGTTTTTCTCTTACAATAGAACGTATAATATGTCGCCTGTCCTCGTGAAATAACTAGCAGTCTTTGAATCAGTTTCTTTCAAACATTTTTAACAGCCGTAGATAATGATTCGCTTCACGTAAGACATGATCGCCCAGCAACGGAATAATGATTGATTTTATTTCGCACGAAAGAATTCCCTGCGTGCTTTGTACTTTGAAGTTCCGCAAATTCTGAGTTGCCTTTAAGCTTTCGTCAGTAACTTTTGCCAATGGAGCAGTCATGTCCATTGCTGCCTTTGCTTCGGCAGTTAATTGATCAAACTCATTCCCAAAATAATTAGCTTGACTGATCAAATTATTTTCTGTTGGGTCAAGTAATCCACGAATAAATTTTGCATGTTCTACCAATTGTGAAGTATGCCTTCATTGGATTGAATTCATCAACTCGTAGAAATATTTAGGTTCATGAGTTTTATTAAGATTATACCAGGCGTTTAATGTTTGTGGTATAAATACATCTAAGCTCTTCAAGACGTGTAAAGCAAATTCCAAAGGAGCTATTCCGGAAGCAGTTATCAGTTTTCCAGCAGTTACAGCAGACTCCTTCTTGTAGTACTTTTCTCCGTTATAGGTAGGGCATATCATTTTAAGGTATTCCAAGTCGTTGCTCGTATGCAATCGTGAATCCAGCAATCCTTTCTGAGCAAGCCCTATTGTAGCTCCACAAATTGCCGCCACAAGAATATTTCCCTTTAAACACTGCTCTACCGTTTTCAATATAGGTTCATGAATTGTTTTTGCCCACGTATCTCCGCCCGGTAGAATCAAAGCATCTGCGTTTTCAATGCTACACTCATCCAGTTCAATATCCGGCAATATTTTTAAACCTCCCTTTGTAGTAATAGGAGTCTTTTCAATTCCCACGGTAACTATTTTTGATGGAGCTAATCCTTTCTTATAATATCTTCCGGAATTCAGTTCAGCAGTTAAATAACCTACTTCCCAGTCTGCCATCGTATCAAATACATAGAGATATACAGTATTATTCATTTGCATGTCCTCCATCTTTTTCTATTCATCAAGTAATCAATCATTGTTTTTCCCATTATAAAACAGCTTCACTGACAACTACTGTCAGTGAAGCTATCAAAATTGATAATATTCCATTAATTCCGATGCAATAGAAACAAGCTTTTTCTTCAAACTCTGTGGCTCGATTACTTGAATGGCCTTTCCGTAAGATAGGAGAAAATAGGGTACATATGCATGAATTGCTCTTTCGTCAAGTAAAAATACTGCTTGATTTGACGTCCTCTCTTTCAGATGATGACCTAGAAACCAATGAATGCACAAATCGTCCAAAGCTTCTGACCTGCCACTGATAATTAATGAAATCACCTCATCCTTACTTGCCGGATCAGGCAAAAGATTCTGTAAAAAAAATTTCCTGGCAGAAAAGGCTTCAGGCCGTTTAAACATCATGTGCGTCCGCTTTATCTGTAAAATCCGTTCAGCCCGAAAGCTTCTGATTTCATTCCGAAGATGGCAAAACCCAACCGTATACCATTTATTGTTCCAATAAAGCATTCCATAAGGGTCAATCACCCTTGACCGGGGTTGTTCTTCATGGCTTGTGCGGTATTCAATTTCTACAGAGTACTCGTTTGCTACAGCCGCTTCCAATTCTTCTAATATCGTCTTAACAGAAGGGGCAATATCACGGTTTATCACTTCGAAACCGGCTAAATGGCGATTGAGAATGCTTTCCTGTTTCCGGTTTGAATACATTTTTAATTTTTCAGTTGCTCTATTTAATACCTCACTAAAAGGGTACCCTGCTTCTTTTGCAAATACAGCAGCATGAAGAAGCGCTTTTTGTTCTTCAACATCAAAAAACAAAGGCGCACTGAAAAAATTGTTCAATAAGCTATACCCGCCATTATGACCTGTATCGGATATTATAGGCACCCCACTGGCACAAAGCGCATCAATATAACGATAAACAGTCCTTATATTTATTTCTAACTTTTCAGATATCTGCTTTGCAGTCACCTTTGTGCCTGAATTCAGCATCCACAAGATTGCCAGCATATTATCGCTTTTTGACATGGGTACCCCCTCTTCTCTTCCCTTTTTAAACCATGATAAAGGTCTTATTGCTTAGCCTAATGATTCTTTACCTTTTTATTTTTGAAATAAATAAACGAGTTAAGTATATTCAATCCTAAAATGATAAGAAACATGTATGAGGAAACAACATCCCCTCCTAAGCCTAATTCATCAGCTATGTATCCCATGATAATTAAGTTAATTCCAGAAACAATTATAGAAATGATTGCAATGATGCTGACAACAAACCCATTAACGGTGTTGGTTTGTTTCCTTTGGGCAAATAAAACAATGAATATAGTAATAATAAAAGTTATCAAAACTAATCTTATAAAATCGTATATTTCCATTCCTGCTATGGTACTCCCTCCACTATTGAGTTTCGTTTGCAAACATTCATCTTACTTCTAAAATAAAGGCATAGAATGCATCACCATTTGATACATTAGCTTCCATTTTGTCCATCCACCACACACCGTATGAATAATAATAGACCCCTTTTTCCATAGGTGCAGTAAAATGATTATCTTCCACTACTATCTCCGTTTCCTTGTTCCTATTTATTTGAAGTACATGGAATTCATTGGGCTTTGGTTCATAATCCATCTCAAACGTCACTTCTTCACCAGCTTTTACTTGGATAGGATTCTCGTTCTTTAACAGTTCAACTGGTCCAGCAGTATCAACACAGGTACTTTCCTTCCGCCCTTTCCAACAATATGAACCAAGTTTCGTTGTATAGGTTTCTTTGCCAATTTTAATCATGGCTATAGGTGGTTTGTTTCCAGTCATCTCATTTGTTGAACTCTCGCTTTTTGAACACCCAGTTAAACTTATTCCTATCAAAACTATAAAAGGCAAAAACCATTTATTCACTTGAATGCCCCCTACAGCCCTTTGCCAACCTCACACTATTAAAACGCATCGCCTTCAAATTACCTTCCATCTCAAAAACATCCTTGTCTATCAGCTTCCTTAGCCTATACTGAAAGAATTCATCCCCCAGATACTGATCTAAATGCCCTATCACTTCTCCAATTAATCTTGCGGATTTCATGAAAAGTTCAGGTTCTTTAGCTCGTTCTCTCTCAATCTGAAATTTTTTCGCCATATTTATCATATACTGGTCGTAATAATCCTCTCTGACGTTCTGTATTCTTCCATTTTTCCAAATACGTAAGGTTTCCTTCGTATCAGCAAGAGCCATTCACTCTTCTTCAAGTTCCTTTCTTTCGTATCCTGATAAAGATTTTGATTGACCTTTCTCGTAAATAACTTGCAGTTTTTCAGGGGAGATTTCCCCTGTTTTTAGAACTGTATATTGAATATCTGGTCGATTAAAATGTTCAGCATGTGCCTTGGTTGTATTAATCACCTTGATTTTATTCGTTTTATTCCGCAATAAATATAAAACGTAACGCAATCCTGTCTGCTCATGAGAATTATCCGCCACCCATATCGTAATCGGTACATTATCAGGGACAGAATTTATTTGATTGATTGTGTTATAAAATCCCTGTTGGTAGTCTTGAAAATCATCATCTTCGTCATTCACAACTTTTTTCATCCATTGAATTCTTGCCTCTTGCCCATCACTTTCATGTAGTCGCTCAATGGGACCAATCGAAAATATATTCCAAAAGGAAATCACCTTTTCCACTGGATATACTCCCATTTCCTTTAAAGCTATTCGTAACGACCCTGCACCAGAAGGTCCAAAGAGAATATGTACCTTCTGAAAATTCCCTTCTTCCTTCGCTTTTAACAGTTCTTTCGATAATTTTAATACCGTTTCGTATATATTTCCCAAGTCATTTATAAAATCTATCTCTGAATAATCCGTTTCTTTTACAAGATTCAATCGGAATAAAATATGAAATAGCAGTGACTTTGCTTCTCTTTCAGGAAGTTCTTCAATGGATTTATTCAGTTCCTCAATTCCCTGAATATTGCTCATAAGCATCCCCTTTATTCTTTTCACTCTATACAGCTTTACATCTATTTGAGAAAGATTAATTATCCCTTTTATTAAAGCAATCTTCACAAATTAGTTTTCCCTCCCAATGTATTTCAAAATTACTTCTCCATTCCCAAATACCCTCTAAATAATCTTTGTTTTCGTATAAAAGTACACCTCTTTATAACTAATCAGCAACTTTGAGAGTATCTATTTTATATCCCTGTGCTAAAGCATGGAAAGTAAATTGGGATTTTTGAGGTGAAACTTTGGATAATAGTAATGTTCCTTCCCTACCATTGACTTCTATTCTATCAACTAAGTATCCCTTTTTCGCATGGATATACCATTTATCATTTTGATGTAATATGGTTGTTTCGTTTGGGTTCTTCTTAGCTTCCTCCCATTGTTCCTTTAATTCTTCAGGAATGAGTTCATCGATATTTCCTGTAATCATTCTTGGAACATTCCTGCCTAACATATCTTCTTTTTTATAGCCCTCCAAATTTGGTGTAAATTTTTTACTATCAATCGGCACATTCACCTCAAGTTTTGTAGGATATAAATAATCAACAATCTCACCATCTGAATTATAAGTTTCATATTTCACCAGTATTCCTGTATCTTTATCGACCCAAAAACGGAAAGACTTAGAATCCATTCTATTTATCTGACCTTTAATAATTAGAACATTATGACCTAATAGTTCAGCATTCTGATTTTCAATTTCCCATTTATTTAAATCTCTTGTAAAGTTGGATGCAATTTCATAAGGGAATAGTGAACTCATAGCTTGTCCTATAGGCGGTCTTTCACGATAGTTTGTAACGTCTATTCCTTCGTTATCTACTGAAAATGCACTCTCCGGTGTCAGCGCATCAAAATGAATACGGTCGTCCTGATATTCCCTTTCCTGATACGTCCCATCCGATTCATTTATGTACCATAAAGTACCATCTTTATATGATATAATTCTTCCTTCTCCATTCTTTGTAAAACTTTCTTTATTGTAACCACCTGCGTTATTATTTAAACTAAGTTCATACTCGATTAACATGTAGTCATCAGCATTGTCAATATTGCCATTATGGATTTTGAATTCACCTTTGGCAGTTTCAAAATAATCAACAGAGTTTATCATTTTCGTTAGGATTTCTTCTTTAGTCATTTCTTTATAATTTTCATTTTGTTTTGGGGGCGTATATACAGTTGCCTCTGCTTTTGTTTCAATTATTTCTTCTTTTCCTGTGCTTTTTTCTTCCTTTTTTCCATTTGACCCATCTGCATTTGCATTAAGCAAAGATACTGATGCGACAGCAACTACTGCAATGACACCGAGTGCAGACCATCGATACGATTTCTTTTTAAATTTTTTAATCATTAAAATTCTCCTTTTTAAAGTTCTTTTATTCCTACTTAAATTGGCTACACTGGGTATTGGAAAATAATTTGCATAGTGTTCTAGAAGATTGATAATGGTATATCCGTATGGTATTTTTTCCTCTTCCTCCATAAAAGAGAGAGCGTACGCATCACAAGCGAGTTCTTGGTCCTCCCGCATGTAAACATAGGCAAACCAAATAATTGGATTAAACCAGTTTAAGATTATTAAATAATGCATAAGCCAATTGAGTCCTACGTCACTTCGCTTAATGTGGGCTAATTCATGATGGAAAATATGACGGAGTTGTTGTTCATCGAGCCGATTGATATAATCACTTGAGAGTAAAACTTTTGGTTGGAAGAATCCAAGGACTGTTGGGCTTGGGATTTTTCCAGCTAAGAGTAGAGGGATATTTCGCTGGATAGCCATAGATTTCTTGCAGTTCTCGAAAGTTTTGACGACCCTTTCGTCTGTTATAATAGGTTGTTGTTTTATATATTTATGTAATCGTCTATTTACTAAATATGTTGTAAAACCGAATATGATAACACCCGTGAGCCATAGGTTTAAAGCAATGGTATAAATAGAAAGTGGTTCTGATTCATCCTTTTGTTTTTCATTACGAATCATAATCCCTTTCTTACCTTTCTCAATCATTTGTGGTGTATTAACAGGAGAACCTTGCTCCTCTTTGACTACCTTTGTTTCAGACAAACTGATTGTTCCTTGCGAGTGTTCGTTTTCTGAGGAAACAATAGATGGGCTTTGAACAGAAATAATTGATTCATATCCATTTAATAGAATGGAATAAATACTAAACGAACTTCCTGGCGTCCAGGGGAGTAAAAGTCTCACAATTAAAATCATCCATAGTAGATAGTGCCATCTTGGAGTTAGCTTATTTCTCAGTAATATTTTGACACAAAGGATAAGTCCAACTAATATACTTGCCATAATAGACGTTTCTATTACCCAATTAAAAAAGCGAGGTAGATAGATGCTAAAAACAATATCTATCATTTTACTTATCCCTCCCTTTGATTCTCTTCTATCTTTTCATCGAGAATACTTTTAAGTTCGTTAATGTCTTCTGAGGATAATTTTTCTTCCTTTAAAAAATTTACAAGCAGTGGTTTAAAGGCCGCACCATAAAAACGTTTCAGTAAGGATTTTGTTTCAACTTGTAGATAACATTCTTGTGAAACCAAAGGATAATACATATACAAACGCCCTTTATCCTTTTCACAAGAAACAGCTTCTTTTTGTACTAACCTGTTTATAAGGGTTCGTATGGTTTTGGGTTTCCAATCCGTTGTTGATTCCAGCTTTTCAATTATTTCATTCGCTGTTTGTGGTGATTTTCCCCAAAGAACTTTCATGATTTCTAATTCTGCTTCAGATATTTTTGGTAATTCTTTCATTGATATAATGCACCTCCTAGATTACATTTGTAATCTCTTATCTAAGATTACAAATGTAATCTGTGATTGTCAACAATATTTTAGAACTTTGAATATACTTATACCTGAAATATTCATAGCCCTCCAAAATGGAGGAAGTTGATTCAGATATTCAGTAAAAATAAACTCCTGCTACTCCATCCCGTTTCAACCCGCATCAGCAGGTAATCCCTTATCGGGAGCCTGCTTCTTCTTTTTAAATCATATACAATCCCACTTCAACATGGGCAGAATGTATCTGGCAACACATGGGGTTGTATTTACCCCCCCATAAGGCTTTTTTTCTAATGTTGCTTCATTAATGGGTGATATTTATGGGAATTTTTATCACCTCTTCTTTCTAAAGATTTTCTAAGACCTCTTGAATCGTTGAACGCTTATAGAACTTTTTCGTTGTCTTGTCATCTGCGGTTCCTTGATTTAACATTTCAAAAAATAGAAAATATACTGATACTTCATGTTTTCGTACAGGTCCAAAATCATAAGGACAATCTCATTCAAAATTAAAAATCTCACTGTTAGCCCTAATCTCTAATTTTGAATTAATTGCAAATCATACCTCGCCAATTCCACATTCCAACTCCCAGAGAATTACAAAATAGAGAAAAAGACGGCAGTATAACTGCCGCCCTTTTCCCTATGAATGAGCTTGTGGTAATGGGAGCTTAATCCACTCATGATAAAAAGCATCAATATCAGGTTCAAAATCTTTTAATATTGGATACCAAGGTGTAACTGCTTCTACTTCAAGCTGAGTCGCACACTCAGGGCAGTAGTACTCTCGAATCACTTGCCACTCCGGGTGCGGTGCAAGCATCTTCGGGTAGAGCTCACCCAATTTCTCTTCCGTATCCCGGACATAAATGAGTGCGTGCATTTTCCAATTATCCTTTACATCACAAAATTCGTGTCCACAGTCACATTTGACAATTCTGTCACCATTCTGTTTTTGAACAATGTATAGGTGAAGACCTGCAGGTAATAGAATGGGATCCTTCCATGGTACCCTTTCCTGGAGTATGCTAATATACTTTTCAAAACGGTCTGCATCCTTAAAATTAGACAGCATTTCTTTCAGTTTGTAGGAATCAATTGTCCCATCTATCAATTCTTCAATCGTCTTACGATCATAATTTGACATAATAGAATCACCCTTTATTTTTTTTGATGATTAATTTTGGAACCAAATACCGGAATTCCTAATTCATCTTCCATTAACCTCCAATTTGTTGGCAGACTCCAGAACTCCTTAAACTCATTTATAAAGCTTTCACTAAGGGCAAAGCTACTTGCATACATATGTTTGACTTGTACAGCTGCTTCTTTGTTGACAATTTTTGATCTTTCATTTTCCATCCACTTCTTCACTTGTACCCCTCTCTTAAGTCGCTCTTTTCTGATCTGTTTTCTCCGTTCATTTGTAGCCTCTTCATCAACGATGTATTGACCCTTTTCATTTTTAGAAACTACGGCACCATAAACATTTTCGGCATAGCGGGATAACAGGTACCCTTCGTTAAGATCAGCTTCGATCAAAATCGGCTTGCGCTCAAGCGGATCCCCAAACCCTGGACCCCCACGAAGGTAATTCAAATACAGATCATAATTGTCAAATATCGTTTCCGTTGTTATCGACTGCTTATCGCGGATAATCTCTGCTGCCTCCATCAAATTCTCATACTCTGGATTGTCCGGATCCGTATCTCCCCCAGTAGGGATTGGCAATTTCTTCTCAATTCGTTCCTTTAGATTCGTACCATGTGCCTCAAACCGGTATCCTGATGCAGCAGGGTAGCCACCCATTAATCCACAGTCACTTGACATATAGCCATTGCCCATAAAAAACATGGTCCAGTCTTTTGCTCCGTATACCATACGTAAAGTCTCATATCCACTGCCCCCACGATATTTCCCATAACCGGCTGTGTTAGGCTTCACACTTCGGCCAAGATAAAGGAGCGGTTCCGCTAATTCCCATATTTCCATGTCTCCCATATCACCTTCAGGGTTCCAAATGGCTGCCGCATGGCTGATGCCGTCTTTTACAGCACCTGCTCCAACACCTTCTGCTGCAGATTCAAAGCTATTGACTGCGTGGTTCTCATTGTATTGATTATATCCGCCGCCTTGGAGCCAATTGGATGTATTGGCATTCCCTGCGTTCACCTCTTCCAAATACCCACGGCCAAAATAGTTTCGACTAAGAGCGCGCCATAATGGGCTCCAAGCTGATACAAGGAAATGCCAGGCATAGCTGTGTGCCGTTCGAATATCATCTGGATTTAGCCACGAACCGTATGGAAGATCAAATTGACTGGCGTAAAGCGCACCATCGTTCACTCGGTCGTTAGGAATTAATGTCTGGGACATCATAACCCAAATGCCGCTCGTTATGGAAACAGGTGTTGCATTGTAACTATGCCATCCCCACCTATTAACCCCCTCAAAATTAATCTGAAATTTACCATCCTTGTGGACTGTAAGCTCTGTAGGCGCATGCATAATCGTATTTACCCGTGCGTATGGCGGAACATCTAAATTCTCATATGGTACATCAACAAAGGAAACTTGACGGTATTTTCCAGGGATTAGCATGTTTTTCACCTGATTAACAAATCCTCTACGCCCGTCTTCGATAACCTCGCGAATAAAATGCTTATAAGTATCTGTCCCTTCCTCTTTTATGATATCTAGAACAAGATCTCGAATCATATGGCAGCCTGCAAGTCGAGTCCGTTCATCCAATAGCCAGTATTTCGTTGTACGAACGGATCTCTGGCTTTCAATTAACCAATCTTTTAGAAGCGTATCGTTCTTTCCAATCTTTCGGCAGGCCACTTGGTAGCCGTCATCATAACGAGTGACAGGTCCAACCGTCATACTGCCTGGTGCAGTGGCTCCAACATCGATTACGTGCGTAACCCCGCCAACCCAGCCAATCAACTCGCCTTCGTGAAAAATTGGGACAAGGGTATGCACGTCACAAGGATGTACATTTCCTATCTGACAATCGTTATTACAGAAGATATCTCCATCTTCAATCCCGGGATTATCCTCATAATCATTTTTGATCATATATTTAATGGCGGCACCCATAGTCCCCACATGGATAATAATTCCTGTAGATGTAACCACAGCATCTGCTTCTGGAGTATAAAGGGTAAAGCATAATTCTCCTTCCTGTTCCACAATTGGAGAAGCTGCCACTTTTTTTGCCGTTTCCCTTGCGTGCACAACCCCGCCTCGTAGCTTGGAAAAGATTTTCTCATAGCGAATGGGATCTGTTTCTTTCAATGGCAATGTTCTTAACCCGGCATAATGACCCGTTGATGTACTGAGATCATCGATTTCCTTGCGCATTTGTTTAAGGGTTTTACCGTCCCAGCCAATATTTTTTTGGCTATGCTGATCTTTGTCGATAATTTTCATCTAAAATTAACCTCCTTTTATTAAAGTTCTGTTAAATGGAAAATGCGATGTTCATCCAGATATGTCTCAAACCCAGGAGGAATGACAAAGGTAGTGGCCGGAGATTCAAGAATAGAAAAAGCGCTTACTTTGTTTCCTGGATTTAATTTCTCCATTTCCCAAATATTTGCCTTAATCCATTCGCCTTTCCAATACACATTTCGTTGACCAAGGAAAGCATCCGGATTCGGATTTTCACCAAGCAGTGACTCTTTAGGAATACGAGGTTTAGCTACGTCCACTATTCCTCGGATAATTGCCCCTGTAATGCTGTATCCAAGCTCAGGTGATTTGGCGGCTTTGGCGTAAACCCTTGTATAGGTATCTTCAAATGCTTCCACAAGAGCTTCCCAGTCACTAACACTCCTGAATAAAGAAATTGGAGCTTCAATTTCCAGGTCATTTAATTGTCCCTGGTACTGCATGCGGAAATAGAGACGATAGTCCACTTCATTTCGATCAAACTTATTTTTCTCGAATTCTACGGCTACCTTTTCTTTAAGTTCTTCCCATGCCCCTTGTAATTCCATTCCAGCCTTAAGCCTTTCCTCGTCTTCAGCATTATTATCTACATTGATATCAAGGGTCTTGTCGTAACGGTACTCAAAATCAGCTGCTCCACATCCAAATGCAGAAAATCCTGCCGCCCAAGCTGGAACGAGAACATCTTCAAAGCCAAGACCTTTCGTATAGCCTGCTGTATGCAGCGGACCTCCTCCACCGTATGAGAAACAAACATATTGTGATGGAGAGTACCCTTTTCCGAGAATCATAGATTCCAGATAGTTTCTTAGCTGCGATTCTAACAAATCTATGACGCCATAAGCTGCATCTTCAACGGATAGTCCCAACGGATCGGCAATCTGTTCCTTAACGGCCGAATAGGCAAGCTCTGGTCTAAGTTTAACCTCACCACCAAGAAAGTTATCCGGATTAATTAATCCAAGAACCACATGGCAGTCAGAGACGGTAACAGTTTGGACTCCACCCTCCGGATAACAAACACCCACTTTTGATCCAGCACTATCAGGCCCCAAAGTTAATGACTTGAAGTTTGGATCAATTCTGACATAACTCCCTGCACCTGCTCCAACTGTATCCATTGCGACAAGAGGGAGTGAAAGAACCAGTCTTGCCATGTCTGGACTAGTGTTAATGCTTAGGTCCCCTTGTGTAATGAGGGCCATATCAAAACTAGTCCCCCCTATGTCTGAGCAGGCAATATTAGGAATTCCAAGATGTTCTCCGAGATATTTCGCGCCGACTACACCCCCGATAGGTCCAGAAACGAGCGTCCTTGCTAATTCATTCGCTCTTGTACTAATTGTCCCTCCATGACTTGCCATAACTCGAAGATCAAAAGTCGAACCATGTACCTTTAACATGTCATTGATTTTTAATAACGTTTCACGGGACGGGTCAGCTGCATATGCTTCAATAATGGTTGTATTCGTCCGGTGAGTCTCTTTTCTGACCGGATAGTAATCTACTGATGCAAAAATGGGAATGTCCACGTTGTTCTTCTTAAGAACCTCTTTTGTAATATCCCTAATTCTCCTCTCATGCTCAGGATACTTATAAGAATGAAGCAGGCTAATCACAATGGCCTCTACGCCTTGGTCCAAGAGCTCCAAGACAGCTGGTTCTACTTCATGTTCATACAAAGGAATGATAACGTTTCCAAAAAGATCCACCCTTTCTGTAATCCCTTTGGTACACTCTCTTGGAACAAGTGGCGGATCATAACGGTGTGTATTTAAATGAAGACGATCTGAATAGGAATAACCAAGATAAGCCTGGATTGCCCTTCCCATACGATGGAAATCTTCCATTCCTTTGTTGACAATTAAACCCACCCGGCGCCCATTTCTAGAAACTAAGCGGTTAAGCATAGCTGTACCCGAATAAACACCTGCAAGCAATTTAGGGAATTCTTCTTCTACTTCTGTTCCCCAATAAGTTAGTGCATCTCTAGCAGAATTCAGAAGACCAATTGATTCATCTTCCGGAGTTGATTGTGCCTTTCCAACCACAAAATCGCCGCTATCATCAATAATGAAGGTATCTGTCATCGTTCCACCAGCATCGATAGCGAGGATTTGCGCCTTTCTTGCTCCACTTAATACCATTCCTTTCTCTCCCTTCTTTTTTCACTGAATGATTTAACTTACATTTACATATAATGCAATTTTTGTGCCAATTATTGAATATTCATAATATTATATAAATTAACCACTATATGTTTTTTGTTGTTCGGCCAACACTACACCTGTTTCGCTACAGTTGTACTATTATGAAACAAATCATTATAAAAAATGGATAGAAGTAAATTCCCATTTACAAGAAATAATGTTAAAATATTCTTAATATTCAGTTGTATTTTGGAGGAGAGACAAATGTTAAATCCTTTCCTATCTATTTTCTCTACACAAAATTTACAGGAAAAAACGAAAGAACTTGGTACGTTATGGGAGCGATTTATAACAAGGTCAAAACAGGATACACTGCCAGAAGAAATGAGGAAAAATGTTTTCGATTCTTGGAAGCGCTGTCAAGATAAAGGGGTTAATCCCATACAAGTTCAGGTAAAGTCAGCGGTTCCTGACTCAGACTTCAACAAGCTATTAGAAGATTCCGAGTTATACCAAGTAGGCAAATTAATTATCGACGATTTTTTTCAAAAGCTGCTGGGAACCCGTTATCTGTTTACACTTGCAGATAAAAGTGGACGAATCATTTATATAAAAGGGGACCCAAAAATCAAGCGGGAAGCGGAGAAAATGAATTTTTTCCTTGGTATGGATTGGAGTGAAGACTCCGCTGGTACCAACGCAATTGGAACAAGCATTATTACGAAGAATCCGATTCAAATCTTTTCGGCAGAACATTTTTGCCAAGTTTGTCATTCATGGACGTGTTCGGCTGCCCCCATCATCCATCCCTTTACACAGGAGGTCATTGGCTCTATAGACTTTACAAGCCTCTGGGAGAATGCCCAGCCTCATACATTAGGTTTAGCTATCACAGTCGCCCAGTTAATTGAAAAACAACTGTCGCAGATTTATGTAAGAGTGAACCACCATTTGTCCGATTATTTTGATCAAACTTCCATCAAGTGGAAATCGAATGAAATTTTAGTGCTGAACCACGCTTTCATTGTAGTGAAAAGCAGTAAAACACTTATTGAAAAATTAAAGCTTTCACCTTCCGCAAATCTAAAAAATCTTAAAGATTTTCAGGATCTTCTTGTTACATTAAAAAGGACTTCAGGTTCCCATCAAACAAACTTTTCTGATGCACAAATGCAAATACGAAACTTCCAAATTCTGTCCATAGAATCGATCTGGTTTGAAGGAAGATTTGTTGGATACATGATTGTTTTTAGCAAAGACAATTCTACTCTCAATCCTATGCCCCGAAACCTTTCATTAAAAGATGGGCCATGGAAAGAAGTAATTGGAAATTCTGACGCCTTATTGAAAACAATCCACAAATGCCAAAAAGCCTCCTCATCCAATGTCCCCATCTTGCTGTTGGGAGAAAGCGGGACAGGAAAAGAAAAGCTTGCCTTGTCTATACATAAATCCAGTCTTAGAACCAATAAACCATTTTTGGCCATTAATTGCGGAACGCTTCAAAAAGAACTAATAGGTAGCGAGCTATTTGGCTATGAAAAGGGAACATTTACTGGAGGGGCAAAGGATGGGAAAAAAGGAAAGTTCGAAGAAGCAAATGAAGGTTCTTTATTCTTAGATGAAATCGGAGAAATGCCTCTTGATTTACAGGTCCACTTACTTAGGGTACTTCAGGAAAAGGAAATTACGAGAATGGGTTCATCAAGAACCATCCCTGTAAATGTAAGAATCATAGCTGCAACCAATAAGAATTTATTTGACCTTTGCAAAAAAGGGCTTTTTCGGGAGGATCTGCTCTTTAGACTAAATGTAGTGACCATTCATATTCCTCCTCTTCGAGAGAGAAAAAAGGATATTCCTTTAATTATTGATTATTTCTTGCAGCAATTTAGTCAAAAGTATGATCAAACTCCGCTTTCAATTACTCAGGAAACCTTAGACTATTTTATGGAATATACCTGGCCAGGGAATATAAGAGAATTACAAAACGCGCTCGAGTATGCAGTCATTTTTTCTGATTCGCCAATCATTGATCTTGAAAACCTCCCAACCTATTTGCTCGATAACCAAATGATTGCTCCCCCCAGAAGACAAACAAATATTCCATCACAGACTGATATAGACGAGAGGCAAACCCTAACCCAACTCTTAATCGAAAACAATTATAACATCACAGCAGTTGCCAAAAAGTTGAACATCGCTCGGTCAACCTTATACCGGAAATTAAAAAAGTTCCAATTGAATGGACTACAGAAAACCGTACCAATAGTGAAAGGGACTGGGGAAGAATAATTCTGCCTATTCTTTAGGATGAATAGAGCCAATGAAATGATTCTATTGCCTCCCTCGAAAGGTATTGTAACGAAGGGATATGATTTTGTGGAAACAGATTTTTAGCTTAGTACTCCCTGTTTCCACTTTTTTCTATCTTAGGTGGATGGTTATTTTTCTTAAAAGGATTTGAAATTATCGCAAAAATTGTAAGCAATAAAACATTCAAAAAGTATGTTGACCTCTTAAAGGCTTTATTTGATACAATTGAGTAATTCTTTATCGTTCCTTACCACTTTTATTTATTTTACTGCTGGAATAATATATTCTTTAATCAATGTCAGCCTGTTTTTGGGGTTCATCATAAATTTTGATGTGATTGTTACAACCATATCTTTTGCCGCTATACAACAAATGAAATTCCCACCGTCAGCCAGTACATTCTTTTCATAGTCCATGCCTCATAATATCAACTATTTTTTCTTTACAGGGTAATACACCTCTGTAACAAGCTCCTCAGTGTTGAGACTTGTTCAGGATCAGTCACATATATGTCATACGGAGGTTTCGCAGATTCATAGTTTTCTTTTTCTGCCCACTCACTTTGCCTTGCATATATTGATGTCAATTCCGAATAGGAACCCTTCAGTACCAAGGGTGCTGATCATTTATATGCGTTATTTGAATACGGGCTTACTATTTTCTCTTATTTTGGATGAATTTCATGTCTTCTATTCTAACAAGTTTCTTTCAATTAACACAGTATCCCAGTGAAGTGCTCATTTATACCTGGCCTCTTAACGCTTTTTCATAAAATATTCCTTTAGAGAATCTGGAAAATATGTAATCATACTGTATGTAAGTGGAACAGCAACTTTATAACGGGAATTAAGCTGCTTTTTCAAAATTATATCACTGATGGCTTTTGCTGCTTCTGTAGGATCAGTTAGCTCTTGCTTGCTTCTATTTCTAGCATCCGATTCATAAAAATGGGAATAGCAAGAGTCAGGATTTGATATAAGATCACTTGAATTATGAACCAACGTCTTAAAAAAATTGGTTTTTACGGGGCCTGGTTCGATAACGGTTACTTGGATATTATAGTCGTGCAACTCTAAACGCAATGCATCACTTAATGCCTCCACTGCATATTTCGATGCGCAATAAGCCCCATTAATTGGTTGAACAAATTTTCCTGAAATCGAGCCAATATTGATAATCTTGCCTGATTGTTTCTTACGCATTTCTGGAACAACTGCCTGATTCATGTTCATTATGCCAAATACATTTACATCAAACATACTTTTCGTGCCATTTACATCAATCTCTTCCAAAGCCCCTCTAATCGAATATCCTGCATTATTTACGAGGATATCAATTTTATGAAATTGCGATATCACTTCATTTATCGCGGCATAAATGGACTCTCTTTGGGTGACATCCAATGATAATTTCAAGGATGCAGACAAATCTTTTAAGGCTTCTACATTTCTCGCTGTTGCAACGACAGTATATCCTTTATCCAATAAAATCTTACAGAGTACCTTGCCAATTCCTGTAGAGCATCCAGTAATTAAAGCAACTATTTCTTCTTTCATATCAATCAACCTCCAATATTAAAACTCAGCTACATCATAAGCCGCTTGGAGATTCCTTGCATTATCATTTGTTAAGAATTGATTTTTTTCTTATTCTACTAAGGGACACAGGGGTTATTCCTAAATAAGAGGCAAGATGACATTGTTTAAGACGCTTTTCCAACCTTGGATACGCAGCAAGAAATTGTTTATAACGTTCCGTGCTGTTTAATAATTTAAAACTACTTGCATGTTCTTCCTTCACAACAAGGACGCTATCAACCATTTTTTTGTAAAATAAAATTAGTTGACTATTTCCTGCAATTATTTTCTCAAAATCGGAAATCTTAGCTACAAGAATTTCACTGTCTTCCAACGCTTGCACGGAATACATAGATTCTTTTTGAGTTAGATATGCCACATAAGAGAATAGTATCTCTCCTTCTGCATAAAAATACTTTGTTATATCATTACCTTTTTTATCAATATAATAAGAGCGAAAAACCCCCTTAACAATAAGACCTATTTCAGTAGATTTTTCACCTTCCTGTAAGAAGAACGTATCCTTTTTTAATACCTTTCGCTTAAAAATATTACGCAATAAAGAAAAGCTTTCCTCACCAAGAGAAATCTCATTACTTTTTAAAAGATTCATCCATAAATCGCTGTATACATTCTCATTCATGCAAAAACCTGCCCTCCGAAGATAATGCTCATAATCTACATTTCTTTTTCATACTTGCAACGATAATAAACTGCAAAGCTAATGACCAGCAGATACGCAAAAGCTAATAATAAAACAGCTATCATATCAACGCCCATTAATGCAAAGGAAATCATAAGTGCACCAAATACAAATACCATCATATCGTAAGCTTTTGATTTAGCTCGATTTATAATGGCAATATTTCGTTCATCGCTTTTATCTATTTCAATTTGTTTCTGAATTTCTGGGTTGTTCTTCAACGCTCTACGACTAATAACATTCCCCATACCATTTCCGAACACACCACAGCCTATTCCAATGCAAACATATGGCAATGCCAACATTACCCCTTGCGGATTAGTAAGGCATTTAACCAAATATACTCCTATTCCAAGCAGCAAGGCTCCAACTATAATAAGAACATACTCCAGTATATTTTTCTTCATTTTGCGTCCTCCTCGTAAAGAAATATTTCTTCAATACTCATATCAAAATATCGAGCAATTTTGAATGCTAAAATGATAGATGGATTATATCTGCCATTTTCTAATGAACCAATTGTCTGTCTTGAAACTTCAAGGGCAGCAGCTAAATCCTCTTGCTTTATTCCTTTGCTTTTTCGGATTTCTTCCAAACGATTTTTCAAGATAACCCTTCCTTCTACGGAAAGTTTACTTTCCATACTCTTATTATACTCCCTTTTTAAACAAATGTTAAGTTTACTTTCCATAAAAAGTTTCCAATGACTGTTGGTGAATGAGCCACTCTACATGCTGAAAATCCAAAATGCGACCTTTTATAGCTATGAAAGGGCGTTCTAACTATAAAAAAATAAGGGTTCCCCAGCATTGATATCTCTGGCAACAAAGTCGCAAGAAAATTCCAACACTAGGTAACCCTTTATTTTTGAATTTTTAAATCCTACTTATTCTCTACTGTTCAGTAAGGTTTAGAGCATTATCATATTAAATCATTCGATGGCAAACACGTTATTAAGGGCTTATATCACATTCAAAATGTCAATGGTCTTCATTCTCGTTTAAAACGTTGGATAGACCGATTCAAAGGTGTAGCTACAAAATATCTTGATAATTACCTTGCTTGGTTTTTATTTGTCGATAGTCGAAGTATAGAAAGCACTAATCGGCATATTAAAGAATTTCTATTAACATCATTTGCATTTGAAATGACTGACACATATGACAGTTTGCGACTATCAAAAGTATATTCTTTTTACTTCTAACGGTGTGGTTCAAAAGGAATGTTAGCAGTTTATTCGGGAAAAATACCTAAGGAATACAATAATTACGGAAAGTGGGTATTGATTTGAGAAGAATCATTATGATTAGCTGTCTCATTACCTTTATTTCTATTACTCCTGTTCAAGCAGAGACTAACAGTAAGCGTTACGAAATGGTGCTTGAAGATATTATATATTCATTTTTATCACCGTTGGAATCCAAAGCAATTAAAGATTATTTTGGAGAAATATACCTATCTGATTTTTGCAAATTTGTAGAGGTAAAGACAGAACCTTACCAAGCATAGAGATATGAAATAACTTATCAATTCATAACCTATGAGAGAGCAAAAATGCCACCGTATCATTTGTTTACTTTAAAAGTGGAAAACAAATCTCCCATAGATTGGGTTATAAAAGATGTAAAAGTAAGAAAATTAGCTGAAAATGAAGATTATACAAAGATGTGTAGAAAACCAAGGGTTATCTGGTAATCAAACAGAATTAGGGAAGTTCCTTTAAAAAGGAGCTTCCCTAAAAAACGTTTATTTTCAACATTAAAATAATGTTCTGCTATAAGGACAGAGATTAGGGGTAATAGGATGGGATTTTCTCCTACTTTTACTCCTGAATTTTTTCAATCTTTTATTCCCTATAAATCCTGATTTGACGGGATTCCCCTTCTTTTCCTCTCACCATTTTCCTGAATGAAAAAGGATGGGATTCCTGTTCCCACCCTCTTTCCTCTTTGTTTTTTCCTGCCTTTGTCCACACGTTTTCCACAAGCATATCAGAACTTTGTTTTGATTGTGACAAGAGTTTGTTTTAAATGTCAGGAGTTTATTTTGGGTTTACAATATTTTTTTAGCAACGCGCAACACTCCACATGACTTGAACGGTCAAAATAGATGCCACATAAGGTCAGCATCCCCTTGTAGTAGCTACCCACTTGTCTATCAGATAGTGGAGCACCATTCATCAATTGGTGTTGTAAGCTCAATATGATTTCCCTCACTATCTTCAAACTCTGCAACCCAGTTTTCCCCGATTTTAGTAGCAGGAAATACGATTTTAAGACCTTTTAATTTTTGATTAAATATGTTGACACTTTCTACCGACACACTTGGTAAACAATTATTCCCGAATGAATGTTTTTCCTTCATTTTTTCAAAGGCAAACAGCCCAAATCGAAATCCATTGATATCAAAAATACTATACACATTATCTTTCACTGCAACTTTTTGCTCAAAAAAAGCTTCATAGAATGAAATTGCTCGCTCCATGTCTAAAACGCATATGTACAATGATTTTATGTCACATTTCATATACCTTGCTCCTATTTAATAGTTGGCGTTATTCATCATTTCTATATAATTTTACAATACACTCTATATACCTTGAACTACCAAAAAAGATGCCGCTTGAAGCTGGTACCCCCTCAGAGGCCGTTTATGCTAATTAAAAAAAGGATTAGAATCTTTTTTTATCATGATAGGGGTGAATTAAACAAAGCACAAAACCATTCACGCGATAGGGCATTCGATATCCGCGTTTATAGCAGTTCGGATCCTTATTTAAACAGACGCCGAATGCGTGCGGCAATCGGTCCTGGAAGAATCCCCTGACTTTCTAATACGAGCATTTGTTTTTGCAGTTCATGGGGCATGGAGCGGAGAGTTTCGTCATCAATCTCCATAAATTTTTTCAGGAACATCTCCATTTCGTTCCCATCCTCATCCTCGTCATGCTCATCGCATAAATGCTTCATCAAATCCTCTTCGATTTCGTCAAGCAATGGCAGTTCGCCGTACTGCACGCCTTTATACTCTATTTATTGATTATTTTATTTAATACATGCTCTTTTCCATTTTCTGAATAAGATTCTAAAATAATGTTTTTGTTGTCTATATAATAATAATATGTTTTATTATCGTTTTTTAGTTTAATAGCAACCATCCAATTTTTATTTCCTTTTAGATTTGCAAAAACTCGTTTATTGTAAACAATATCATTTTTTGAAATATTTCCGTCGGTAGTCAAATATTCAGTTACATTTTTTTGAACACTTCTTAATTTGTATTGAATATAAGCATATGGGCTACCTATTAATACAATTAAAGCTACTATTGAAATCAATATTTTCTTCTTCATTTTATGGCCTCACTATTTCTACATATATTAACTTAATAATATATTATTAAAGTTCTAAAAAAAACAGTTTTTAAAAAATATTGAAAATATTTACAAAAAGATGTATTTTTGTTAGATAGGGGATTTTATGGAAAAAATAGTGTTTTCTTTTTTAATTACAGGATTTTTACTCGTCGGCTTAAATCTAACTAAAGCAGAAGCCGCAATCGACAATAAGCCTGGGGATATTATTATCACTAAAAGTACTTCTTCAAGTGGCATTACTGGACATGCTGGTATATATATTGGTAAAATTACAATTTTACATACTTCCGGCAGATCAACTGAACCATATCCAAAAACAATAAGTGAAATTTCATGGCATAATAGATATGGCCAATCAAAAGTAATTAGACCAAAGTCAAGCACTTTAGGCCAAAATGCTGCCAATATGGCAGTAAAATACTTTAAAGGTAAAAAGATTCCGTTTAGTATAAAAGATGCAGTTACTAAGAGGAATAAAGACATAACAAAGACTTATTGTTCAGAATTGGTGTACTATTCTTATTATAAAGCTGGTCTAGAATTAAAAGTTAAATCATTATATTCTCCAATATGGGGTAAACTTAAAGGTTTAGTACAGCCTTATGTATACACTAATAAAGATATTGTTTCACATAATAATTATAAATTTATTGATAATAAATGGTGATAATTACTTTTATTTCAACTATTATTTTAATCTTTTAAATCATATTTAAATATCTAATAGTGTAAGGGGAATTCACTTGTTTAGGAGGATTCCCTTTTTCAATGCTTCCTAAAAGCGATCCGTAATGTTTTGCCCGAAGAAGAAAGAGTTAACTAAAAAGCAGATTTTCCTAAACTACATTTTTGTTTCGAGAAGATCTATCAAAACGTCTTGAAAAATTATCTAAAAATAAGAGAGGATTTAAAACAATGTTTATGAATAAAGCTATTGAGGCTTCACTAAATGAAATGAAAAAAATAACCAAGGAAGCGTTTGAATGCTCTTTTCAGATTCCTCTGTTTTCTTCATCATACGCTAAGAATAAATCATGCAAATTGCCATTTATAGGCTCCTTTTCCCCAATAAACTTCATTTCAATTTCTTCTTGTTTACTAGGTAGGGGAACAACACCATCGATAATTCCTAAAATAGTCGAAATAGCATCCACTTGAACTTGTCCGATGATTTTAAAAAGTATTTTTTTGTTGTCATCTGTAAGTTCCTCGAAAAATCTCAATGCCTCTTTCCAATAAGAATCAGTAACATCTTTCATCTCAGTATTGTTAAATAAATCCTGATACGAAACAAGATTTTCTTTTTATTGATTGATATAAATTTTCAACAAAATCTTCTGCGGCCATATTCTAACTCCCTCTTATGACCAACAGCCTGGTTCTCCCCAATCAAAATCTTTTTGGTCAAACCAATACATCCAATTTTCAAACATCTTGGCTTTAGAAGGTAAATTCAGAAATGATCCCACCTTATAATTTAATATTATTGTAACGAATTAGAATTAGATGAGTCTGGAGAAATAAGTGGTACAACTTCTACAAAAAACTTCACACTTCTATATGTAAAATGTGATTATCTTAAAGTCGGTCAATTTGCAGAACTTCATAATGTTACAGAGACTACTGTCCGTCAATGGATACGACGTGGAAAATTACGAACAGCAAAAAAAGTAGGTAGGGACTGGTTAATGCCATCAATTGCCGAAAAACCTTCACGGGGGTTTAGGAGTATTTCTAATTATTGGGTATTATTGTTGAAAACGATTGAGGATCAATTTTTATATCTCAATAATTTCAATTGTATTTATATTTTTCAAAATAAAGATGATAAGACAACATTTGATTGCATATTAGGGTACCCAGGTGCAAAGAACAGGAAAAAGTTATTACTTACTTCATCCGAGATAGAAAATAAGAATTAGCATTAATCGGAAATGACCTCATAGAAGTAGAAGAATATTGAGTTAAAAGTAAATCGAACTAAATACAAAATAACATAAGATGTTAATTATCAATAAAATAGGTAGGTCCCCCTTATTAAGGGGAAACTGCCTATTTTATTATGAGTTGCGAGATACATTCCACATGCGTCATTACATTTACCTTATACTATAAAGCAAAATAAACGCTCATATAATACAGTGTAGTTATTCATTACCCCGGGGTATGAATTTTACCCCTTGCTTAATAGATTTTTATAGAGATACTCAACATCATCATTATTATTATATACTTTCATCCTTTTTCCCACGTGGAAAGGGTTCTTTTTCTTTCCAAATCGGACCTTTTTTTGTATTGTAATGCTGCCCATGCCCCTTTACAATATGTGCCCTAGGAGAAGCGTGGGTTGAATTATTTGTATTAGTTCTTTCATTTGTACTATTTTTTATTTCAATCGAATCATTGTATGTTTTTTCATTCCCCTGATTATCAAATTGACTTGGCCCCGAGTCCGGGCCCCCTCCAAACATCTTGTTTGCAATTTTTCTACTAGCGGCTTCAACTACTGAAGCAGTAAATACTTTTGCACCTGCAAAAAACATTTCAGTAGGAGAATCATATCCTAAGAAATTTGCTACCCCTTTTAAAAAGCCCTTCTGTTTTGGTTTGTTAACGATCGTATTCCCTGGTACACTTTTGGTTTTATTATTTTTTCCCTTTACTTTTACATATTTTATATTTTCAGTTGAAACTTTGGAACCTTTCTTAGATACTTCTTCCCGTTTTTTCTTTTCTACTTTTGCCATGGTCATAGGATTCAAATAATTTTCTGATATACTTGGTAATTCAGATGCTTTTTTACAGAACTCATCCCAGCTAGACCGATTTTCAATTTTACTTGGAAGTTTAGATAAATTATCTTTTATTCTATCCCGATTTTCTTTACTGGCAACAAATGGCTTATCTTCTGAATCAGCAGGTGTAATACCATCGCTAACATATTTAAGATAATCCATCATGAGCCTATTAATGTCTTGTTTATTCCACTCAGATTTAATAGGCTTCTTCCTAGGATGTACTTGCTTGAGATGTTCAAACTGCTCTCTTTGCTTGTCAGTAAGCATTTTTAATCCTTCTTCGGTTGTCAGAATACCATCCATATCAACCATAGGTATGTCATATCTACTATTTACAATTTTGTTCCACTGGTTAAAGACATACGTGCTACCTCCGCATTTAATATCTGGTCCAGGGATAGCTTCATATTTATCGCCTTTTTTAATGATATGTAATAAATCTGCCTTTGAAGTTGAATCAGGATTAATTATTGTCATCAAAACAATTCCCTTGTTTTTTAATGAATTGTATTCAATACATGCCAGCCACTCAGCAAATTTACCTCTGAAAAGGCTTAAATTGTTATCCCGAATTGCTCCAATACTTGACGCCATACTCTGAGGCTTTTTTAACATTGAATCAATAGCTTCCTCAGAATATCTGCTATTAGTTGCATATTTTTTTATTGCATCTTTTACGCATGTATGGAATTCATCAGGTATAACATACTCATAGTTAAGTATTTCCAATAAATATTCACGTTGACCTATATTAATATTCAGTTTGATCACCCGCTTATTTATTAAATAATTATTTTTAATGTTGCTGTAACTTCTTGGGTATTATTAGATGTTATATTACTTTTTTTGCTCTATAAAAGCAGCAAGTGATATCTACCTTCTAAGTTCTGAATTCAATTTCTGAATCAATAAGTTTTCACGTTTCTCCAGGAATACATCAAAGTTGCTAAAATCGAGACTTACATTTGGAACATAGTGCTTTTTTTTATAATCTACTAATTCACCAGCAGGAACTTTTTCACTTAACCATTTTTCAAAGTCCATTGCCTTCTTCTCAATATTAGGGATTTCTTCCAGCAGCTGCAGATTACCAATATAATTATAATTCGCTATAAATTCATTAATTTTGGTTTCAGGAACACCCTTGCCTTTCAACCTTTTAACTGTAAATTCACTCTTAGGGAACATATGGTCAACATGAAAGTTATGTCTTAAATCTGCCCAAGGATATAAGATTGAAAGGACAACTAATGTATCACCGTGACCATACTTAGAATACAACAGATTGTTAATATCATCATCTGTAAATTGTAAGGCACGATTTGTACCTTTGAACTGTGCGAAAATCGCATCTACTGGAAAGCCATTTGATGATTGATTTTTTATTATTTCTCTAACTGGCTTTAATGCTCCATCAGGCGCAAAACTAAATACCCTCTTTAATAATGCTGATACAAACCATAACTTGATATTTTTTCTATCCTCAATTCTCGATGTTGAAGTTTCAAAATTATTAGGCAACTCAATTGTCTTAAGATAATAAGCTACAGGAATCATCAAGTTATTAGATGTTATGTTTTCTCTGCCAAATCCAAAGCTGCTGATAAGTGTAAGAGCATTACGAATAGCTTTTGTAATGTTATCCCATTCTTTTTCGATTAAAAGCATATTTGTACGGTTAAAATTATCAACCTTAAATGAAATATCTGGTATGTCACAAAGTACTAAACATGCTTTTAACACTATATCCTTGCCGATATTAAACCCCTTACCAATTTGATTTATTTCATCAACAAATTCGTTGATTTCTTCACGAGCATCCCTTGTTTCCCATTGTGCAGTAGCAAAAGAAAGAAGTAAGTCTGAATAACTTAATGTTGTACCTCCACTGTTTACACGTATAAAAATATTAAGAACCTTATCAAGTTCTGTACTTTGTTCAAGATAATAACTTATTATTTTATTTACATGAATTACTGAATGCAGCTTATATAGAACCCTATTTGCATATTTGGCCTTATCTTTATCGGGATTTGAGGATAGCCCGGCTTCAATCATGTAATTCATTACATCATACTGTTCTTTCAGATCCAACATTTTGCCAACTGGAAACCAATGATGATCCTCATCGTTCTTTCTAGCTTCAGCATCTGTAAGAAATTCAAACTCATATTCATATGAAATATCTTCAGGCATTCCAAGTAGGTTTATATATAATTTTTTCTTTGGATATGCTAATGGGTTGTCCCATTTTTTATAAGCAATTTTATTAGCATAAGTCCCTTTAAGTGCTATGTACAAAGATGTTAATCTCTGCTGTCCATCAAGAACAGCCATTACATCGTCACTTCCACTTATATTTGCCTTAGGATTATGTCGATTATCCTTTTGATGGTAATCCCTTAAGAACTCATAAAATTTAAACTCCGACGCTTTTTCTTTCGACACCTTCCAGAATAAAAATGAATTTATAGGATAATCTCTCATTAGACTATCAAAAAGCATTGTAATTTGTTCAGGACTCCACACAAACTCCCTTTGAATGGAAGGTAACAAATATTTCTTTGAATGAATACCATCAATTACTTCATTTATTGTAAGCGGCGTTTGAAATGACATATTTCGATCCTCCTTAATTATTGTAATAAACCATGGCTTTGATAGGACATTACTTTCGCCTTAAGCATATTTATCCATTTTGCTTTTACAGTAGCCAAAGTCTCAGATGGGTTATTAGCAATGCATGAATGCATATATTCTAAAAATTGCTTAATTAATAATCGAGTAATATTTTCTAATTCCTCAAGTTCTACTTTCGTAATATTTGAAAAATCACCATCATGTAATGACTCAGACCTAAATTTGTAAAACTCCTTCATCCTTGTATAAGCAGATACAACATCTGTGTCAGTATTATATAATGCAACTGCTGTCCGCTTAGATAAACATTGTTTCTTATTCTGATTATTTTTTTCGAGCATAAACATTTCCAAACATGTAGTATGTTGTTCAAATGCTGTTGCAACATCAATTTGCTTAAGGCCAAAACAAAATTCATCAATAATATTCTTGGTAAGATTAAAACAGTGGTCATACTTAATTGAAAAATTATTATAATCCTTAGCTTCATCTTCGCTTAAGACGTATTTTTGGGGATTAATTGTATTTGCATCTTTAATCAAAATGGAGTTAGTGAACGTATTATTCCCAACAAAACTGTACTTGAAATTAAAATAAACCTTGTGAATTCCTATATTACCCACATTATACACTTGTAATTTTGAAATCGTTTTATTTATATGTTCAAATTCATCATCCATATATTTCTGAATATCATTATTAAAAAATGGCTCAGTCGTAATACTAATTATATTCCCTTCAACATTTCTTTGAGCAATAAAATTGTCAGTCTTCTTAAAACACATAAAATATATTTGTTCATCGTCACTTAACTCATCTATTAATCTGGAATTATAGTAATCGATAATCAATTTATTTTTTCCATCAACTATATCTGTGAAATATTTGAAATCCTGGAGTTTTATTTTTTCTATTGAATATCCGTTGCCGATATTTACGTGAGCAATACTCTCATTAGTGGTCAATAAAATACCATCAACTGTAACATTTACACTAGTAGAATAGGTGCTCATTCTTATTCTCCCTCAGCATTCTCTATAAATTTATAGTCAAGATCTTGTAATCTTCTCTTACAAATCTCCAATTCTGTGTCTGTAAACAATTCATTGTATTCCGGCCTTAGTACTAATGCTTCAACTGATAAATCTAGTCTTTTATTTTCCCACAACACTTCGAATCCGTATGTGCTTCCTTCTTTCCAAATAAGCTGTTTCGCTGCCTGAAGACCACCTTTTTGAGATACTAATTGCATAAACCTTGTTGCATTATAACCCAGTTCTTTCTTGGCAGAAAAATAAATTCCCTTCATTTCTTCGTTAAACCTGTTTTCTAAAGTACTCATATTGGCCCCCTTATGCTATTTTATTTCATTCAAAAAAGTTGGATTTATTGTCAAATAACCTCTCTCATTATTGCAAATTCCCGCCCAATCCAAAATGGCAGCAATTACAAAACCTGGTCCGAAAGCGGTCTCTCCAATTTGTGCGCAATGTACTTTGTGTGCTATGTATCCTTCTACTGAATCAAGCGGCAAATCGTCACTTCCAAGCTTTGCTCCTGAACGAGCTTTACCCTTCATGGCTTTTCCACCCTTTTGGATTACAACCTCAACAGCTGCATCAAATACTTCCCATATAAGATGATTAGGAACAGGAATCTTAGGTGAGACTAGCCCCTTACCATTTGGATCAAAACCAATATCGCAAAGGTCTCCGCTATAAAGAGGAATCGAAGTACTACCACCATTAGAATTAAGCTTTTCTTTTATCTTTTTAACAACCAAGCTATCCCCTTCATTTATTGGCTGGTTATCCACAGTTAACATAGCAGTCTCACCCCTTTCTTCACCTTTTATTGGAGATAGATTTAATTTTTCTAAAATATTATTAAACTTCTTTTTCACAGCTGGATAAGACATGCCTTTCTCATTTTGAAGAGTCTTAAAATTACCTTGTGCCTTCAGAAAGCTTTCAACAAAATCAAGTTCGTCCGCTGAGAGATAGTCGAATTTGCTAAGAGGAAAATCACCGTTTAATTCTAATTCACAATTATCACAACTTAATCTTGTTGCGCTTAGGTTTTCATCGCATCTTGGACATTTTGCCACTAAAGTTTTTTCCATAATATTCCTCCTATTATAATCAAACTATATCTCTCAAATAAATCGTTGTCAATGTAGTTTGTAATTTTATTTATAACTACTTTAAATGTAATGAAAATATTCTAGCTCACTATTAGAAAAATAAGGCATTTATTAGGATATATAGCCTTTTAATTCTTTAAATACAAAAGATTCCAAAATTAATGTAAGATTACGTTAGAAGAATGTTATTCATAATGAGGTGAGGTTTTGAAAACCGTTTACTTTTCAAATTTTATTGACGAAGAAAGTATTACTATGAACCCTAAATTTTTTGATTCAAGTGAAAAGAAACTCCACCGTTTTTCAATCACGATACCTTTTCATAATCGAATAGATGGCGAGCACGCCATTGTGATACTAAAAAATCCAAGCAATGCAGGTAAAGAAGATACTCAGGGAAGAAAAGTTTCTGATGATACAATTTATAAGATAACGGATTATCTATTTAAATTAGGGAATGTTCAAAAGGTAACCATTGTCAATTTATTTACGATGGTTAGTGGTACACCAGATTATTTAAAAGATTACATTGGAACGGATGATGAGCTGAGGTATCGAACATACAACAATGAAGTAATATTGCAATTATTGTCCAATTTTAATGTTGAGAAGGATATCATTATTGCCGCTTGGGGGAACAATAAGCCTTTACTTGAGAGTAAATATAAGGAAAGAATACGTGAGGTTATAAAGCTAATTGGAGATAAACCCCTTTATCGTGTTGGCCCAATGGTAAATAATAATAATTATCCAGGTCACGGCAGGTATTGGTATGATTATGAAGATATTTCACCTTATCCATCAAATGCAGTGAGATAAGTTGAATAGTTTCATTAATCCATAGAGTTATTTATGATGATTTTATCGCTTAAGAAACCCCTCTCTCTTTCTCTCAAACATTTATAAGGTGAGTTTTTCCAAGTCTTTTCTTCTCATTTTCAATCGGATAAAAAGGATGGGATTCCTGTTCCCATCCTTTCTTTTCTACTTTGATTCATGCCTTTGTCCGCGCGTTTTCTACAGGCATATCAGAACTTTGTTTTGATTATGACAAGGGTTTATTTTGGATGTCAGGAGTTTTTTTTATTGCTCTACAATTTGTAATCAACGCACAGCATTCCACATGCCTTGAACGGTCAAAAAAGATGCCGTAAAGACCCACTGGTTCCTTGGTGGCACTTTAATCGTTTTGCTCTTCAATAGTTGAATATTATCTATACACAAAATGACTGACTTTTCTAGAAAGAAAATAGGCAACATAAGATAAAAATCTGGCGTGCAAGTTTTAGAAAGTATATATAGAATATTGAATATAGCTGTGTATGCTTCTTATCGTGGACAGGACTAATTCAATATATATCTTTGCGCTATGGGTTGATAGGTCCCATCTTTCCATTGTACGAGCTTCCATACTATGACCTGCCATATTCCTAATATCACCAATGGCAGCGCCTATACTTTGCTGCTTATTGTGTATCTTGTTTTCATTAATTCCTGACGCATTCCTGTTATTATATAACGCGTTTATAACCTGACCAATACCATTTTTACCACTTACGTCAACTCCTACCGTGGGAGCTATTCTTCTTAGAAAATCTTCAAATGCCCGTCCTGCGCATTCTATAGCACCCCTTGCATCAGTAGTGCATTTCTTGTACGCGTCAACCAGTTCTTCAACTTCAGCTGAGGTCAATGTTGAAAATATATCAGCACTTATAATATTACCTATGTATATCCTAATTGCCATATCATCATCAAGGTTAATATCAAGTGTGTTGATTTCTAATAACTGTGTTCTTATTGTTTCCTCTAAAGTAATGCCATTCACAGCGTTTGCAAAAATACCTGATGCTGTTCCCCATGACATAAATAAGTCTTTTAGAAAGTTGTGGTCTTTTCCTTCTAACCTATAAGATACATATACTTTTCTCGCTGATTCCTCAAGTGTCGTACCGTTCAAGTGATATTGAATAAATGTTATAAACGGCTCATACTCTTGTATGAATTTCCTCATTACATTTAGTTTTAATTCATCATTTGGTGTCCTACCTAATGAATTAGCAAATGAACTTACATTTCCGTCTTCATCAATAATACTTAATAACTTACATATCGCAAGCGAACTTCTTATATAAGCGTCACTTTTACTAGTAAAGCGTTTTAATTCTTCAATATTTGATGAAGAGTTACTATTTATGTAACATAACACATCAGCAATGAGAGAAAGAGGAACATTGTGGCTTGGAAGTTTAGTTGACATAATTTTAGTCCTCCTCAAACTGACCATAAGCATATTTAAAGAAAGTCTTTATCTTTTCATCAGACCAATCGCTCATATCAACATTTATAGTTATATTTGACAAACTAACTGCTCTATTAGGATTTTTGATTGGTCTGACATTATTTTCATTAGCAATAATATCGGCAGGAGTATTTTCTTCCTGTTCTTCTTCCACAGGAACAGTTTCAACAACGCTTTCTTCAACGGTATCTTGGACTTGCGTATTTGTATTCTCTTTCTGCTCAACACTAGAGTTTACTTTGTTCAAACTATTAATCTTATCTTTAATATCAGGTACCCATTCAATACGCGTTGGATTTTTTCCTCTACCTATTATGTAACTTCCAAATTCAATAAAATTAATGATGCTCATAAACAAAGTTGCACCATTACTCCTATTTCTATCTCCTGAGCCAAAATCAGCCCTACCCCAAAGATTTTTAATCGTATCTATTTCAGTTACTTTAGTGTCGTTTAGAGAAGTTACTATGCTATTGAGAACTAATTCATAAGGTTCATAGTTTTTTACAATTTTTATCATTTCTCCTTTTTTATTATCTTCACCTGAATATGCAATTTCACGTCCAATAGGTGTAAAGTTAAGACTATCATTCTCAATTATATCAAATAATTTAAGTGCAGATTTCGTATTTCTATAAGCAGAGTCGCCTAACTCAAAAAGAGCTTTTACAGACTCTTCATTTTTGTTGTTCTTTATTAATACGTTGATTAATCTAAACAAATTCTCTACAGTAGTATAAGCTGGTAAATTATTATTACTTCCTTTAGCCATGTTAGATTCCCCTTTCATGTCAATTAATAACAATATCTTACATCAAGTATTTTTATTGCTCAACAAAAGAGTGGCTCTAGCACCACTTTTTCTATTAATAATAACCTTGTTTTGTTTGTAAAATTCATCATCACACAAATATTAGCTACTGCTCAACTAAATAATAGTTGTTTATCTGCTCACCAAAGTACTTATAAAGCTCATCTTCTGCCATATCCATAAAGTTGTATATTTTTTTCTTACCGTTGATTATTCTGCCTTTAACAAGTATACATCTAAATATTTGTTATCCTGTAGATAGATATGTCTCCACATACAAAAGCCCTTGATTGTTCATCATCACACTCAAGGGCTTAATCCATTGATATAACTAGTTTTTATCGTTGTTCAGTAAAAATAAACTCCTGCTACTCATCCCTCCTCAACCCGCAATCCTACACGCACTAATTTCTTCCATTTAAAATAAAGTCCTGTACACTTCCTGCATTTTCCCGATTTTCTTCTCACTTTTTTCTACCAGAACTTTATTTTCTATGATAATAAAGTCTTGGTACAGGGAACAGGATTTAGGGTCAAGGAAAGGGATTTTCTCCTGATTTTTTCAGGCTTTTGGGGTTCGTAAGAACCCCTCACACTTTCTTTCAAACGCTATTATATCAAGCTTTTTTCAAGTTTTTTCTCTCACTTTTATTCGAGCAAAAAAAGGATGGGATTCCTGTTCCCACCCTCTTTCTTCTTTGTTTTTTCCTGCCTTTGTCCACACATTTTCCACAGGAATATCAGAACTTTGTTTTGATTATGCTATGGGTTTATTTTGTAGAACAAGGGTTTATTTTGAGTCTACAATCGTTCTTCCAACTTCACGACCGTTTCAACATGCGCCGTCTGCGGAAACATATCCACCGGCTGAATATACTCCACCCGATACTTCCCAGAAAGCACCGCAATATCCTTCGCAAGCGTAGAAGGATTACATGAAACATACACAATCTTCTTCGGCGCAGATTTCAATAACGATTGAATAAGTCCACCATCAAGCCCAGTACGCGGAGGATCCACAATCACAACATCCGGCTTCCAGCCTTCCTTCGCCCATCTAGGGAAAACATCTTCCGCTTTTCCGGTCACATATTGGGCATGCTTGATCCCGTGACGAGCAGCATTCTTCTTCGCATCTTCAATTGATTCCCGAATGATATCCATTCCACGAATTTCTGCCGCTTTGTCTGCCACCCACAAGCCGATGGTACCAACACCACAATAAGCATCCACAACTTTTTCTTTCTCGGTCAATGCTGCCGCCTGTTTCACTTCATCATACAATTTCACTGTTTGCTCAGGGTTCAATTGAAAGAAGGTTCTGGCCGAAAGCTCGAAGGATAGGTCTCCTAATGATTCTTGGATAAATTCCTTTCCGTCCAATGCAATCGTTTCCTTGCCAAAAATTAAGGATGTCTTTTCTCCATTAATATTTTGAACGATTGACTTAACCTCTGGCATGCGCTTCTTGATCTCCTGAACAATCTGCTCTTTATGTGGAAGATCCTTCTTCGTTGTGATTAGAACGATTTGCACCTCTCCCGTTTGCACGCCAACTCTTGTAACAATGGTACGAACGATTCCTTTTTTAGTGCGCTCGTTATAAATGGGGACATTAAGTTTTTCAAGAATTTTTCTCACCTTGCCAGTGGCTTTCGTAGTTTTCGGATGTTGGACGGCGCAGTGATCAATGTGGATTAATTTGTGAGAGTTTAATCCATATAGACCAGCCAATACCTTTTCATCCTTTTTCCCCACCTGGAACTGGCTCTTATTGCGGTAATTCCACGGATCTTCCATTCCAATCGTTTCTCTAATATCTAAAGTATCGACTGGAATCTTGGTGTGCCGTTCCAATGCTTGGATGACAATATCTCTTTTTTCCTTAAGCTGCTGGTCATAGCGTAAATGCTGCAGCTGACATCCTCCGCATTCTTCATAAACTGGGCATGGAGGCTGAACGCGGAATGGGGACTCTTTGCGTATATTTTTGATTTTAGCTTCTGCAAATTTGGGATGGACTTTAGTTGCTTCAACAACAACCTCTTCACCTGGGAGCGCGCCGGGAACAAACACGACTTGCTTTTTAAAATAGCCTACGCCCTCTCCGTTTATTCCAAGCCTTTTGATTGTAAGGGGAAATGTTTGTTTATCTTTAATCTTGATAGATGATTCATTTTTCAATTATTTTCACTCCAATAATCTTGCTACGTGCTATTTCAAGTTTCCCCGTATTATAGCATTTTTCCTCATTCTTTTCCTAAAAAAAATCCCAAACTCCGTTGGAATTCGGGAAATGAGATCATGGGTTTCGGCTCTTCATGTAGTCATCAAGGCTTTTAAATGTATAGTCTCTTTTCTTTAAATCCTGGATTACTTTTTCTAAAGCATCTGCGTTATCCTTGGAAACGGTGTGCAGAAGAATCACAGCTCCCGGATGAATTTGTTTCATGATATTATCATAAGAATATTGCCAGCCCCTTTGTGAGTTAACGTTCCAATCAACGAAGGCAAGCGACCAAAACACATGGGTATAACCCGCTTTTTGTGCCACCTCCATCGTTCTTTCGCTAAACACTCCTCTTGGCGGGCGCATGTAGACCATCTTTTTCTGACCTGTTAGTTCTTTTGTTTTTTCCCGAACCGTTTCAAGCTCGTTTAGTAATTTTTCATCACTTACCTGTGTTAGATCAGGATGATGCCAAGAATGATTGCCGACGATATGCCCCTCATCCACCATCCGCTTTACAAATGGAGCCGCACTTTCTAGGTAATGTCCTGTTACAAAAAAAGTTGCCGGCACTTTTTCCTTTTTGAGGACATCGAGAATTTTCTCTGTATATCCATTTTCATAACCATTATCAAAAGTTAAATAAAGCTCCTTCTTTGTCACATCGGCTTTGTAAAAGGCTTTATATTTGGAAAGTAAATCATCTAACTGCTTTCCTGCCTCTGCCGGCTGTTCGTTTGCACCTTTTTTCATTCCCCAATGGATGGGTGTATTGGGAGCTGCCAGTACTTGATGACTGGTAAAAAATAAAAAGAAAACCATTATGTAGACTAATCTTGATGCTTTCACAAGAATCCCCCTTGAAACTTTTTTCTTATTGTTTGTTTTCCATTTGAAAACATTCGAGTTTGCAGGAGGTAAAAAAAGGATAGAAAGCATGTAACATGCATTCTATCCTTTAGCATTTTTTTCTTAAATTAAACATTTATGCGCGATTTTGAGACTTTTACTCGCGACTTTTCAAATTTATTCGCGACTTTAAGCCTTTTATTCGCGAAAAAGGAAATTTATTCGTGAAAGCTTTTTTTATGCGCGAAAAACAAAAAATGCTCGCGACTTTTCTAATTTATTCGCGAAAAATATGCTTTATTCGCGATTTTCCCCATATATGCACGAATACCAACTTTTATTCGCGAAACTAGCCATTTTCTCGCGACTTTTTCCAATTATTTGCGAATAATCACATTTATGCACGACTATTAAAACACCCGTTCCTTAAACTGAGCCAATTTCTCTAAAGAAGATTGATCCACATCCTGATGAAGGCTGTTTCCATGTGAATCCATTGTCACGACTGCAGTGAAGCCTTCAACATTCAAGTGCCACATCGCTTCTGGAATTCCAAACTGCATTAAGTCCACACCATCAACGGATTTAATGCAATCTGCATAATATTGAGCAGCGCCGCCGATGGCATTTAAGTAAACACCACCATGCTCTTTAAGGGCTGCAAGGGTTTTGGGTCCCATGCCGCCTTTTCCGATAACCGCGCGAATACCAAATTTCTTCATTATATCACCTTGGTATGGTTCCTCACGAATACTTGTGGTTGGGCCGGCAGCCTTCACATGCCAAGTACCACTTTCATCCTTTAACATAACAGGTCCGCAGTGATAAATGATTTGTCCGTTTAAATCAACTGGAGCGTCGTGGTCATTTAAATAATGGTGGATGGCGTCACGGCCGGTGTACATTCTTCCATTAATTTGCACGACATCGCCCACTTTTAATTCACGGATTTGTTCTTCTGTCACAGGAGCTGTTAGCGTGACAACACGATTTTCTTTTTCTGAAGTAGCAGCGATTTTCTCATCTGCAAAATCGATTTTATCCCCACCTTGGTATAACCATTCATTGATTTCACCTGTTTCTGGATTGACACGCACTCCGAGGCGACGATAAGCCCAGCAATTATAGGCAACTGAAACAAAGAAGCTGGCTGGAATTCGGTTCATAGCACCGATTTTACAACCTAAAAGGGTTGTTTCTCCACCGAAGCCCATTGTTCCAATTCCAAGCTTATTGGCGTTTTCCATAATATATTCTTCAAGCTTGCGAAGATCTTCATTAGGATTGACATCTTCTACTTCACGGAATAATTGTGTCTTTGCTAGGTCATATCCTGCAGAGCGGTCTCCACCAATACCTACTCCGATAAATCCTGCACTGCAGCCTTGTCCTTGGGCTTGATAGACAGAATGGAGGATGCACTTGCGAATGCCATCTAAATCACGTCCAGCACGGCCTAGACCTTCTAGTTCACATGGAAGACTATATTGAATATTTTTATTTTCGCAGCCACCGCCTTTTAAAATGAGGCGGACATCAATATCATCCTTTTCCCATTGTTCAAATTTAACAACCGGAGTTCCTTCCCCTAAGTTATCTCCGCTGTTTTCACCTGTTAAGGAGTTTACAGAGTTAGAACGGAGCTTCCCATTCTTTGTAGCAAGCGCAATCGCTGAGCAGATCGCCTCTTTCAATTTCATTTGATTGACTCCAACAGGTGTTTTTATTTTAAAGGTTGGTAAGCCTGTATCCTGGCAAATTGGTGATACCTTGTCATCCGCCATTTTAATATTTTTTGTAATCGTCGCTAAGCTCATTGCTGATCTTGTTCCGGCATTTTCTCTTTCCTTTGCCGCCTTTATCGCGCGACGAACATCTTTTGGCAGATTTGTGGATGTTTCAACAATGAGCTGATACATGCTTTCTTGAAATTTTTCAATATTCATTTTGCGTTCCCCTTTCCCATTGCTCCCCGAATTGTCGATATCTATTTGAATATTACAACATTTTTCTTTATTCATTATACCCTTATCATGTTTTGATGAAAAGATAAAGGTATCGGCTGCAAAATATAGCCTGGATGTTTTTTTTACACATAAAAAAAGAGCCCGTAACATCAGGCCCCCCTCTTAGTCTTCACGATGTTGAAATTCGCGGCATTTCGATTCCAATTCATCAATCATTTCAATTAAACGATCAATATCCTCAAGCTCTGTATTTTCAGGCTCAATCGCATCTAATACATCTAAAAACATATTTAATCGTTGTTTTAAAAACACAACTTGTGATTGTTTTTCCTTAATTGGGCTCCCCAAAGTAACTCTCTCCTTTCACTTCCGTTTTTATCCTACTGAAATAATCGCCATTAGGCAATGGTTTTTTCGAATTATAACGTAATTTTCCGCTTTTTCCCCTCATATATTCGTTTATGAGTATTCCTCATAATACAAGTCGGTTGACAGGATCCTTTCTGAAGAGAATAATGGCAAAGGAGAACAAATAAGGGAGAAAGAAGAAGTAATGATAACAAACAAGAAAACTTTAATTACGCCTGCAACTGATCCGTGGGAAGCCTATTTCGACATGGAACAATACGGCAAACAGACTTTAACGAACATAGAATTTACCACAACTTACCTATGCAATATGCGCTGTGAGCATTGTGCTGTCGGGTATACCTTGCAATCAAAAGATCCTGAGGCCTTGCCACTTGAGCTTTTACTTAAGAGCCTTGATGACATTCCGACGCTGAAGTGCTTAAGTATTACCGGTGGAGAGCCAATGCTTTCGAAAAAAGCGGTTGAACAATATGTTTTACCAATATTGCAGTATGCCCATGAACGAGGCATTCGAACACAAATCAATTCCAATCTGACGCTTGAATTGGAGCGTTATTTAAAAATTGCCCCGTATTTAGATGTATTACATATTTCCCATAATTGGGGAACCATTGATGATTTTATTGACGGGGGCTTTGCGATGATGGATCGGAAGCCGACCAGAGAGCAAAGAGCTGCACTTTTCAACCGAATCATTGAAAATAGCCAAGCACTTGTTTCTGAAGGGGTTTTGGTGTCTGCTGAAACGATGATCAACAAAAGAACGCTCCCCCATCTTGAGCATATTCATCAGCAAATTACTGAGGAAATGAAATGTCAAAGGCATGAGGTCCATCCGATGTATCCATCAGATTTTGCCTCTAATCTTGAAGCATTGTCATTAGAAGAAATTCGTTTAGCAATCCACCATCTATTAGATATTCGGAATAAAGATGTGTGGATGCTATTCGGAACTCTTCCATTTTATCCTTGCAGCGATCATCCAGAGGATTTAGAGCTTATCAAGCGTCTTTATTCAGCTGAAAACGTAACATTGCGAAATGATCCGGATGGAAGGTCACGATTAAACATCAACATCTTCTCTGGAGATGTCATTGTCACCGATTTCGGGGATACCCCGCCATTAGGAAATATTCAACAACAAAAGCTCACTGACATGTTTGCTTCATGGACTTCAACTGAACTTGCCCAAAGCTTAAGCTGTCACTGCCCTGCCGTACGATGCCTTGGTCCTAATGTGTTAGTTAAAAATAAATATTACCCAATGGATGATTTTTCTAAGAAAAAAAATAAGATCACTCGATAATTAGCCCATAAAAAAAGGTCCCTGTCTTCCATTTAAACAGGGACCTTTTTTTATCTTGGCCGTTCCGTTGCTGCAAATCCAAAGGAAACATGATCTTGAACAGGAATCCATGCCCCTATTCCTTGGGAGGTAACATTTTTAACAATAATCATTTTTTTATTTCCCTTTAGCATTAAGTACACTTCTCCATAAGTTACCTTTCCTTTTTCATTAACCGCAGGAGCATAACCGTATAAGTAACCAAGCCGTTTGGGTGGAATGTTATAAACCTGATCCTTCTTTGTCCCTCCTCCGATAACGGTATCAAAAGCGAGCGGTAAACCTGATTTCTCCATTGCTTTTAACAGCATCATCTTTTTGACATCATCCGCATTTGCGATTTTAGCGGTTAACCCTCCGCGAACGATTTTTTGCGCCTCTTGAACGTAATGGATTTGATAAGGGGATTTCCCGCCCCGATTATCATAATAATTCGTATTAATTTTCTGATATTCCCAATTTGGAGCCGTTTCGCTTGACTCATAATGAAGAGGCCATTGTCCTAGATAGATTGTCGCACGATACCCAATCGCAAATGGTGTACTGTTCACATTCGTTTCATTTAACATCCGAATTAATTCAGGATTTTCAATTTTCACCTTAGACGAATCAATCAATTTTTGTGTTAGTTCACTGGGTTGAAGCTTGGGAATGTCTTGTGTCGGATTTGGATAAGTGTTTTCCTTTGTAATATTCCTGACAGAGTTTGGAATTTTTATATGTTGAATTGATTGTGGCGCCTTTTTTTCTTGAGGCTTCTCCCCATTGACATAAGGCAAGAAGGAGAGCATGAAAACAAGACCAACAATAAAGACAAAACCAAATTTTTTCATGATACTTGAACTCCTTTCAGCTTTTCAAAAGATGTTTATTATATTTTTTTCGGAGTCCATTAAAAATATCCATTCAATGTAATTTTTCTCAAAAAAAATTAACGTAACATTTATGTAATATTAAGAATATTTACAACTTGGGCTTTTGTGATTATAATAAAGGTAATCAATCATAAAGGAGGGCAGGATATCAATCGCTTCAATCACAGAATAGAGGAGGTTGAAAGTTTATCTATAATTCGCAACTCTCAAAGTACGTTTCTGATTCTTATTCATGAGAGGTGGTTGATAAACTTAAATAAAGCGCTTGAGTCAAATCTTTTTATATGATGAAATTTCATACAAAATACTTATGAAAATCGGATCTGATTAATAAACACCAGATCCGATTTTTTTCATGTCTTTTATAATAAGTAAAACCCAATGCCCATAATGACATAGGCAGCTAATAACGTTGCCCCTTCAAACCAGTTGGTTTCCCCATCATTAGATAAGGCAATCGTAAGCAGCACAGCCGTTATCATGGCAATCAATTCAGGCAGTGTAAAGACAAGTGGCATGGAATTCGGTAAGAAAAGAGAAATCAAAACAAGCAGCGGTGCAACAAACATTGCCACCTGCAAGGTTGAACCGATCGCAATTTCAACGGCAATATCCATTTTATTTTTCACAGCCATTAATACAGCTGATGCGTGCTCTGCCGCATTTCCGACAATCGCTACAATAATAATCCCGATAAACAACTCAGACCAGCCAAACTGCTCGGCAACTGTTTCAAAAGTATGAACCAAATGCTCAGAGATATACGCCACACAAATCGTCGCAACAGCTAATACTCCAATGGCGACCCCTTTGCTCCATTCTGGAGTTTCTTCCTCATGATGCTCCGTTTCATTCATATGTTGATAAACCCCACGATGTGTTACAAGCTTAAATAATAAAGCCGCCAAATAAAGAATGATGAGAATAATGGAGATTCCAACGCTTAAAGTAAGTGTTTCATTCTTATTCATGGTCATTGAAAACACTTCTGGAATCACAAAGGCAAGAATAACGGCAAATACTAATAATCCTGAATTATGTCTCGCATCATACACATTAAATCGTTGACGTTTAAATTTTAAGCCGCCAATAAAGAAGGAAAGACCAGCCACTAAAAGTAAATTTCCTAATACAGAACCTGTTAGTGATGCAAGAACAACTCCTACTAACCCCGCTCTTAACGCAAACACTGAAATAATCAGCTCAACCGCATTTCCAAACGTGGCATTTAACAATCCACCGATCCGTGGGCCAGCAACAATCGCTAAACTTTCTGTCGCCCTCCCCATAAAACTTGAAAGAGCTATAATCGTTAAGCAATAAATCGCAAAAAGCAAAATACTTGGCCAATGCATAAATGAACCAATAACTGATAAAGGGACTCCGATAAAGGTAATAATCATGAAAATCTTATTTGCCATATTCTTTTTTGTTCCTCTCTTTCTTTTATCTAAATGAACATATGTACATAATCAACTTTGGTTTTCAAATACTATCCACTGTGGTAAATCTTACCTTGTCTCTCTCTTAGGAGATTATACTATTTTTTTATCTTAAGGGAAACTCAGGCCAAAGTTTATTTGTTAAAAATATATTTAATATTTCAAAAAAAATCGATATGATGGAAGATATGGATTTAAAAAAAAGATTGAGGATTATGACATGAACAAAAATCAATTACGCTTCTGGATCCTAGTTAGTATTGTTGCGATTTCTGGGTTTAGTCAAGGGATGCTGCTTCCACTTATCGCCGTTATTTTTGAGCATAGCGGCTTATCTTCTTCATTAAATGGGTTAAACGCTGCTGGTTTATATTTAGGCATACTCTTGATCTCCCCTTTTATGGAAGGGCCGTTGAGAAAATACGGATATAAACCCGTCCTAATTACGGGTGGTCTTATTGTATTTATATCATTAGCATTATTTCCTCTTTGGAAATCGTTTTGGTTTTGGTTTATTTTGCGTCTTTTCATTGGAATTGGAGATCATTCCTTGCATTTTGCTGCGCAAACCTGGATAACCTCCTTTTCACCTGCCCATAAGCTTGGCAGAAATATTTCATTATACGGGCTTTTCTTTGGAATTGGATTTGCTTTGGGGCCATTAATGACCCCGTTAGGCAATCACAATCCGGCGTGGCCATTTATCATTTCTTCGATTTTGTGCATGATTGGCTGGATGTTCTTATTTAGTTTAAAAAATGAATTACCCAATCAAGACGCTCATGGAGATTCATTTACACAAACATTCAAACGTTTTTCAAAAGTATGGAAATATGCTTGGGTTGCCTTTCTCCCGCCAATGGGATATGGATTATTAGAAGCCTCTTTAAACGGAAGCTTTCCTGTCTACGCTCTAAGGATCGGAATTAAGGTAAGTAATATTTCCGTCATGCTATCATCCTTTGCAATTGGAAGTATTATGACGCAGCTGCCATTAGGCATTTTGAGCGATAAATATGGTCGTAGAAAAATATTAACCTATGTACTCTTTTTAGGTTTTTTAACCTTTGTGCTAGCAAGCTTTCTTGAATCCTCCACCTTTGGATTGGTTTTATGCTTCTTTTTGGCAGGTTGCTTAGTAGGCTCGACCTTTTCTCTCGGAATCTCGTTTATGGCAGATTTATCTCCAAAAGAGCTGCTTCCAACCGGAAATTTATTATGTGGAATGTTTTTCAGCATAGGCAGTCTAGTTGGTCCTTTTATTGGGGGAATATTCATTCAATACTTTGAAAGTATTAGCTTTTTCCATATTATAAGTACTGTCTTATTTTTCATTTTTGTGGCATTGGTTTATTCAAATAAGAAACTGCCGATTCCTGTTAAACATCACTCTGCTTAAAGGATCTACTGGTTTTCCTGAATTCATTGAATTGGTTATTATTTTCAATATTGAAAAAATTTGTGGAAATTTTGTTAACAAACCTCTTTTAGCTCCTTTAACAATGTGGTAAAATATAGGTAACATTGATTGGTTTTATCCTAGAAATAAATAGTCTTTTCTTGCTTTCTTGCTGTCATCTAATAGATGACAGCTTTCGTCATTTTTAGGGGAGAATGACGATGATTATTTTTCTCAATATTCAAAATTAAATGAACAAAAGGGGGGGCCTTACATGCATGGAGATGCCAAAATATTGGAGAACGTACATGTAGCTGAAAGGCAGATGAGCATTCTATCCAAATTAAAACCGCATGCAGAGTTGATTGCAGCTGCAGCTTGTGGAATCCTTATTGTCCTAGGCTGGCTTACAAACCGCTATGAAATTTCTGTACTATCCATTTCCTTCTATATTCTTGCCTTTGTGATTGGGGGATTTGCAAAGGCAAAAGAAGGGATCGGGGACACCATAAAGAACAAAGAACTAAATGTTGAAATGCTCATGATTCTTGCCGCAATTGGTTCAGCTGTTATTGGCTTCTGGACAGAAGGGGCCATGCTTATCTTTATTTTTGCGGTCAGTGGAGCATTAGAAACCTATACATTGAATAAAAGCCATAAAGAGCTCTCTGCTCTAATGAAGCTCCAACCTGAGGAAGCCCTGCGCGTTAATGAAGGGAAAGAAGAAAGGGTTCATGTTTCTCAGCTCATAATTGGAGACCAGATCCTCATAAAACCCGGCGAAAGAGTCCCATCCGACGGCCAAATTATCAAAGGACAGACGACACTGGATGAAGCAGCTCTCACTGGAGAATCTATTCCCGTATCAAAATTTATCAAGGATGAAATCTTTGCTGGTACCGTCAATTTAACAGGATCCATTACTGTCGAGATTACAAAACCAAGTAACGAAACCCTTTTTCAAAAAATCATCCAGCTTGTCCAGACCGCTCAAAGTGAAAAATCCCCATCCCAATTATTTATAGAAAACTTTGAAGGCACCTATGTGAAGGTGATTTTATCTATTGTTCTCATTATGTTATTTCTTCCGCATTACACCCTAGATTGGGGTTGGACGGAAACCTTTTATCGCGCGATGATTTTATTGGTGGTTGCTTCTCCTTGTGCACTTGTAGCTTCCATTATGCCAGCCACTCTCGCAGCCATATCCAATGGTGCTCGGCATGGTATCTTATTCAAGGGTGGGGTGCATTTAGAAAATTTAAGCAATCTTAAAGCAATTGCCTTTGACAAAACGGGAACGCTAACCAAAGGGAAACCGGAAGTAACAGATGTCTTTGTTAAAGCTGGTTTATCACATGAAGCCACCTTACAAACAGTCGCTTCCATCGAAAACCACTCTAGTCATCCCTTAGCTCAAGCGATTGTCCAATATGTGAAAACAAACCTTGGCTCTCCTCTTCTTCATCCAGAAGGCATAGAAGATGTTCCCGGCTGGGGAGTTAAGGCACTATTTCATCATAATGAATGGAAGGTTGGAAAGGCTGGCTTTGTTGGAACTGCTGAAGCTGAAGTTTTTGCAGATGGAGCCTGCAAGGAGCTCGCTAACCAAGGGAAAACCATTGTGTTCGTTAAATGCAAGGATGACATTGTAGCACTGATTGCCCTAAAAGATGTGATAAGAGAAGAAACCAAGTTTGCCATTGACCAGTTAAAAAATAACGGGATATATACAATTATGCTGACTGGTGATAGTCAAAAGACCGGAAAGGCCATTGCTTTAGAAACCCACGTGGATGACTATATCGCAGAATGCCTTCCCGCAACCAAAGTAGATGAAATGAAAAAACTGAAGGGCCGTTTTGATACGGTTGCCATGGTTGGTGACGGAATTAATGATGCACCTGCCTTAGCCACAGCTAATGTTGGGATTGCGATGGGAGAAGGAACAGATGTCGCATTAGAAACAGCTGATGTGGTGCTGATGAAAAATGACCTCCCCAAAATTGCAGAGGCGATTCATTTATCGAAGCGCATGAATCGAATTATAAAACAAAATATTGTTTTTTCGATATCCGTTATTGTCGCTTTGATTTCAACGAACTTCTTACAATTCCTTGAGCTCCCATATGGGGTTGTGGGCCATGAGGGAAGTACCATTTTGGTTATTCTTAACAGCTTAAGACTATTACGCACATAAGACGAAACAAAGCTGGCTTATCGCTTTGATTTGCCAGCTTTTTCACTTATGCAAAATAGTTTCTTCCCTTACTAATCTCTATTAGTGATAGCCGTTAGAACCATTTTGTGAGCCAGATGTCTTTTTCTTAGGATTACTTTTGTTCCCTTTTTGCTTTGTATCTCCTTTTGCCATAAGAATGATCTCCTTTTTGATGATTGTTTTTGAATACTAGAGCAATTTCGCGGGGTATCTTTTGGCCCCACACTCTATTATTTTTCAATCCTCCCAACAATTATCAGTGGAAACATCTAGAAACCTTATTTACATGACTCATCATCTTTTAGACGACTTGAGAATCCATTTATTTCTCCACCGAGAATAATGATGACCCCCGTAATATAGAACCAAATCATTAGTACGATAATGGCTCCAATACTCCCATAGGTCGCTGAATAATTGCCGATACTCCCAACGTAATAAGAAAAACCCAGAGAGGCTAAACTCCATCCAATGGTCGCAAAGATGGATCCAGGCAAAACGCTTTGGCACTTAATTTTTTTATTTGGTGCAATCCAGTAGAGGCATAGAAAAACAATCATTAAAACAATCGTGCTAATAACCCATCTTAATGTATTCCAGATAACAAGAAATTGCTGTGAAAACCCTAACTTCGAAAAAACAAATATCCCTATTTCCCTTCCAAACACAGGGAGCAACAAAACAATAATAAATACAAAAATCATCGCAAGAGTTAGAACCACTGACATTCCACGAGCAACCAAAAAGGATCTTGTCTCTTTTACATTATAAGCCTTATTAAAAGCCTTCACGATGGCATCAATTCCATTCGAAGCAGACCAAATGGTTCCGATAATTCCCAAGGATAAAAGCTTTCCATTCCGATTATCCATAATTTCATTTAAATTCGTTTCAATTAGATTAATCGTGTCACCAGGGGCAAAATCCTGAACAAATCCTAATAAATGTGTACTCGTAATGGGCAAATAAGAGATGAGTGTAAATAAAAAAAGTAATAACGGAAAGAGAGAGAGTAGAAAAAAGTAAGCTAACTGGGCAGCAAGTCCAAATACATCATCCTCGAAAATTTGTTTGATTAATCTTGGAAATGAAGCTACAATTCCTTTACTCATTTCTACACCTCCTCTAAATCGGAAAAACATCATTTCCTGTTGTAATTGGCAGAACGAAAATAATGGCTTTTTGTCTATTTTTTCTTTTTCAGAGGTGAATTATTAAAAAGGTTTATTTCCAGTTTCCGTCTCGAACTCTTTTTTATCACAAGAAAACGCTTCTTGTGTATCCTTTACTAAATCGGTAACTGCTGGTGTTACTTCCTTTAATTGTTCCACCTTTTCCGCGATAAAGGAGATATCCTCGGTTACCTGTTCTACAGTTGTCCTTAATCTTGATGCGCCATCCTTCACCTGATCTACGACCACTTGGGGATTTTTTATGTAATAGGTGACATTACTGCCAGTCTTCTTCACATTCGCAAATACTGTTTTTCTGGTCTCTTTATCAAGCAGCGTGATGGCTCCTCCGACGATTGCTCCTAAAAACATCCCTCCAAAAAATTTTTTACTTTCCTGTTTCATGAGTATCTGTCCCCTTTCCTTTTAGATGATGTTTCAATTTAATTGCTTTTAATAGCTGCTCACAACCCACTTTGACTAATTCATATACCTCTTCAAAATTCCCGGTAAAATAAGGATCAGGCACATCCTTTTTCGTTATATCCTCAACAAAATCTAATAGCCTCTTGATTTCAACATTAGGTAATGACCGGCGCATAGATTGCAGATTTTTTAGATTTTCGGAATCCATCGCAATAATATAGTCAAATTGATCAAAATCTTGAATTGAAATTTGACGAGCCAACAAATTACTCCCGTCTATCTCATATTTCTGCAGAATTTTTCTTGTCCCTTCATGAGGAGGATGACCAATATGCCAATTACCAGTTCCCGCTGAATCAACATCAATCATCTGATCTAAACCTTCTTTTTTCACTAAATTACGTAACATCGCCTCTGCCATCGGCGATCGGCAAATATTGCCCAAACAAACAAATAATACATGAATCATCTTCAAATTCCTCCTTACCTTCATTTTCTTCGATTATATATCCATCATGCAAGAAAAGATTCGTCTCAGTAACAATATTTCTATATTCATTATGTTCATCATATATATGTAATTGACTAGATTTAAGCTTTCATTTTTCCATTGACTTTTAGCTTTTCACATGGAAAGATTAAACCAATGAAAGGAAAGGGTGACGGGATGAATTTAACTGAAAAAACGGCGCAAAATGTTGAGTTTATGATTGAAAAAATAAAGGAAAAATTAAAGGTCCTCAATATTGGTGCCATTAAGCCTTCCCATTTTGATGAGAATATGTATGAAGAATTAAAGGAAATCTATGAGCTTGTTATGAGAAAGAATACGTTTAGTCCAAATGAAATGCAAGCTTTAGCAGAAGAACTTGGAAATCTTAGAAAATAAAGTGAAACTTCCATCAGTGGGGATTTTCGACGCACAGGACGTACTAGTGCAGACGTTGTGATTGACGTCGCGCATTTAGTCTGCCATTCATCCCCCACTGATGGTTAGTCACGCAGAGCCTGATTGATTTTTCTAAGGGCTGAAGCCCAAAGAAAAATCTTATTTCACTTATCGGACCTTTACGGACAGTTGATCTCCCACTTATCTTCTTCGTATTCTCAGAATCTTGAAGTGGGAGTCTTACTGTCCGTTAAGAGTGGGATAAACAATGAAATGAATATCAATGAGAAAAGTCCGCATATATTTGCGGACTTTTCTCATAATCACTCATCACTCGTCATGTCCGTTTCTCGATCCATCACCTTTGAAATCAGCAAAGTAAGATGATTAGCAAGAGAAATCTCTTCTTCAGTATCGAGATAACGAATATATGGTCTTTGAAGATTATCGACAATTCTTGTGACAATGGCTTTGCGATTATTATTCAGTATCACGCCTGTCCCTGGTATATACAATGGAATCCCCTGTATAAAATGCTGCACCAGATCTGGTGCAAAGATAGAGCCGCTTTTTGTCATAATATATTCCATAGCAACATGCGGTGGGAGGCCTTCCTTTGAAATGGAATTTTCATAGATGTTCGCTATCGCACATATTTGCGCAAATAAATGAATTTGTTCCCCTATTAGACCTCTTGGCGTTCCAGATCCATCAACCGCCTCATGATGCTGAAAGCTGACATGAGCAGACAATAAATTAATTTCACGAATTCTGCGCAGGAATTCAAAGCCAACTCGCGGATGATCTTCCTCAACATCTGTTAATAATTTTCCAATATCATGTAACAATGCACCGAAGGCCAGATCCTTTAATTGAAGTTGATGAATATTCATTTTTTTTGCAAGCATTAATGAGATTAGGGCTACATTGACCGCATGCGCATACATTCTAAGTTCTTCCGCAAGTGAGCTTGAAGGCACTAAAAACAAAGCTTTTCTCTTTCCCACCTCATCTACAAGGTGAACCACAAGCCTATGGAGCTCCCGTAACGGCAGCTCCCCCTTCGTTGCTACACTTTTAAAAGCGGCTTCAATTATCTCAATTGCATCCATCCATGTTGGAACATCCACCATTTCTTCCATCGTAATTCCATATGAGACAGCATCTTCAACGAATAAATAGCGGATATCCATCGCTTTCAATCGATCTAAATAAATCGGATGAATTTGCCTGCCCGCAGCAAGCAATACCCTTCTATATTTATCAAAAACGGGTCGTGCTAACTGCATTAGCTTAGGATTATATTCTTCAATAGTTATTAATCTCATTTGTGACTCCTCTTCATTCAATAAAAGAAAATCAAAATAGCGGAAATTCTTTTGATTTTCTTCCTAAACCTATTTTATCCTTCATACAGTTAGCCAAAAGTCGCCATTTTATTGTTCCGTTAGGATGACCGGACCTTCTTTGGTAATCGCGATCGTATGTTCATACTGTGCAGAATTCTTTCCATCAATGGTTCTTGCTGTCCATCCGTTATCATCCATTTTGGATTGATATCTTCCCACATTGACCATTGGTTCAATCGTAAAGACCATTCCTTCTTTTATTCTTGGGCCTTTTCCCGGAAGTCCATAATGTGGCACATCTGGTTTTTCATGGATCACCGCTCCAATTCCATGTCCAATAAAATCACGTACCACCGAAAACCCTTCGCCTTCTACATAGGTTTGAATCGCATGTCCGATATCCCCAATACGATTTCCAACCTGCGCTTGTTCAATTCCTTTATATAAAGCATTCTTTGTTACGTCTAGTAAAGTTTTCGCTTCTTCTGAAACCTCACCAACTGCATAAGACCAAGCAGAATCAGCTAGGGCTCCATTCAAATTTACGACCATATCAACAGTAACAATATCCCCTTCTTTTAATGACTGTTTTCGAGGAAAGCCATGACAAATTTCATCATTAACGCTTGCACATGTCGCATACTTGTAGCCATTATAGCCTTTTTGCTCTGGTGTAGCACCGTGTTCAGCCAAAAAATGATCAACAAATTGGTCAATTTCCCAGGTAGTGACTCCTGGTTTTATCAATTTGGCTATTTCTCTATGACATGCCGCTAATAGCTCTCCTGCCTCTTTCATTTTCTCTATTTCACGATCAGATTTTAATACAATCATTTTGACTCCTGCCTTTCCTACCATCTAAATAAAATGACTTATTCGTTCATCTCTCATATATATATTATCGTTGATGGAGGAGATTATCAAAAAAATTGTCACTCTGCATAAAGAACCCCTGGTAAAGAAGGGTTTGACATGAATTCACCATCAAATCACATATTTATCATTCCAATAGAATAAATTCACAAACTTTTGATAACTATTCAAACAAAAGAGTTTACAATTATGATAAAATTTTTAATATCTTGTTCTAAATATAAAACATTTTAACAAAATTTGTTATATTTAAGTTAACATTATTAATAAGGTGAGTGAACGTAAATGATTGGTGAACGTGTGAAAAATCTCCGCCTTGAAAAGAAAATGTCCATGACCGAATTAGCTGAACAAGCGGGAGTTGCAAAATCCTATTTAAGTTCTCTAGAAAGAAACTTACAAACAAATCCTTCCATCCAGTTCCTTGAAAAAATTGCTGCTGTTCTTAAGGTTCCAGTTGACCAATTAATTCATGAAAAGCCCGATGAAGAGGAATTGGATTCTGAATGGATAAGAATTGTAAAGGAAGCCATGGATTCGGGGGTTACAAAAGAGCAATTTCGTGAATACCTGGAGTTTAATAAATGGAGAATGAAAAATCAATAATGAAAAGACCTGTTCAATTCAGGTCTTTTTGAATTCCATATCAAAATTTTACTTAAATATAAAACCCTAATACAATATTTATTTTTAGATTCATCTCAACTGGTCTTAAACCATTTCATCCTCTTTATTTTTTCTTAAAAAAGAAAGAATCTCATCTTTATTCATCCCAAGCTTTTTCGCCTCAAATATTAATTCTACCCACTCGAAATCCAACTCTTCGGTGGAAATACTCTTATTCATCACTCTTCTCCCCCAAAAATACTTATCGTATTTCAGATAATCCAGCCATCATAGCATCCATGATCTCAAGTCATGTACCTTAGACCTGTGACTTTGCGTCCTAATTTTTCAATTAGTTTGCCCTTTTCTGAGACTTCAAGTATAGATTTTTTGTGCTATTCCTAAATCATAATCGGTTTTAAATAAAAAATGTGTAACTACTTGTCATCCTTCTTTTGCTTTTCATTGATTATTTCCAACATTCCCCGTCAATCCTCTACATTTAAGGAATTTATTTCCTCTAACCATTATGCAGTCGACATAAAACAATGTCGAATTATATCGTGATTAATTTGTCAATATTTATTTTGACAAATTTGTGAATATTATTTGTCAATTCTGTGACGTTTCGCATATAATAATAACAAGAATTGATTTGGAAATTTTTATCTATTCTGGTAGGAGGGATATGAATGACGTTTTTTCATGTTTTAAATTTTGTTGTCCCGATCGGTTTTATTGCATTTGCTGGATTTATGCTTGATCGTATGTGTAAACCAAATGAAAAAAATCAAAATACTGAATGAAATTTTTGGAAACGCTTTCTATTTATTTTAAAAGAGGATGATTAACCATCACCCTCTTTTAAGCATTTTCTTTATACACAGGAGCCATTACTTTTACATATTCCTGATTTCCATAATGGAAAAAGAGGACACTTCCAAAGGTAATAATAGCAATGATAATAAATAGCAACGAGCCACCGGTATGACTCAACAAATATCCTCCAAGAATAGGACCAAGAAAATGTCCAATTTTCCGAAATTGTCCTGCCCCAAAATAGGTTCCTCTTAACTGTTCTTCAGCTAATTGATCAATTAAAAGACTATTAGAAGGGAATACAAGAATCTCTCCTAAAGTTAAAATCAGAATTGCTACAACCGCCGTAACCCAGCCTGAAACAAAGCTAAAGCTGAATAATCCAAGTGCCATCAAGATCGCTCCAGCCATCATCACCTGCATAGGTCGAAATTTTTCAGCTAAATGACTGATTGGCATTTGCAGAACAACAACCGTTACGGCATTTATGGATAACAATGCGGAATAAATAAATACTCCGTTTTGAATGCTGCTTCCTAAATACTGTGGCAATGTTGATTCTATTTGGGCATAGCCCGCATTGATTAATATGACACCTAATATTAAATAGCGAAGAGCTTTATCCTTTCGAATAATCAAAAAGGCATCGGCTATGCGCACTTGATGCTTACTTTGATTGTGATTTGAGATTTTTAACTGCTTCATAATAATCGTAAGGACAATGGCATAGATAAGATACATCGTTCCGGTAATGAGAAATGTTGATTTTGCCGAGGTTGAGGCTAGGTATGCACCTAATAACGGACCTACAGATGCACCAATATTAATAGCTGTATATCGCATCGAATAGGCCTTCATACGTTTTTTTGTCTCTGTTAAATCCGCCATCAGAGCTTGGGATGTTGGCTCAAAGAATGAATTACAGAGTCCGTTTAAAGCATTTAATAGGATAAATACGATGGGATCCTTCGCTATCATAAAACCATAGAATACGAATGCCCAGACAAATAGAGCGGATAGCATAATCGGTTTTCTTCCGAAACGATCGGATAAATGCCCACCAATAAAGCCCCCTATAGTAGCCATTAATGGGCTCATCCCAACTGTTAAGCCAATGACAATGGGATGCAAATGCAAATTCTTTGATAAGTAGATGGATAGAAATGGTAGCGTCATAAAGGAAGCCCCTCTTGCTAACACCGTTCCGATTAACAATACCCAGACAATCGGATGAAATTGAGCTACATAGTTTTTTATTCGATTCATCTTATGCCTCCTCTTTAGATTGACCTCAGAATAATACCAAATATTTCTTGATTAACAAAATATTTTGACTTGTTTGTTTTATCATAAAAAAACAGGCTATCCTCCAAAGTGTCCCATCCTATAATGGTATAAGAACACAGTGGATGTAGATAACCTGTTTTACTGTTGAGTATTTGTGCTAGCACCCTTTGGTAAAATAAGAATTTCTACCCTTCTATTCTTTGCTCTTCCCTTTGCTGTTTTATTGGAAGCAATAGGTTGAAATTCTCCAAAGCCCTTCGCACTAAACAATTGAGGATCAAGCTTATCATTTTCTAAAACAATTTTCATGAAGTTAACGGCACGCATGACGCTGAGTTCCCAGTTTGAATCATACTTTGAATTACTAATGGGAATGTTATCAGTATGCCCGCTTATGATGACACTCCGTGGAATATCCATAACTAAAAGATCAGATATTTCCTTCGCCATCTTAATATCCTGTTTCCTGACTTCCGCGCTCCCTGATGCAAATAATACATTGCTGCGAATTGAAACTAACAATCCTTCACCGGATAATGAAGTCGCCAGTTTATTCTCCAGATGATTTTTTTCTATATAATTATTAACTCTTCGTTGAACCTCGCTCAAAGACTGTTGTTCCGATTGCTGTTGCTTATTCTTGTCGCCCTCCTTATTATCATTCTCTCCTTTATCCTGATACTCATCAAGAGATTGAGAATTCTTTTGGGGCATTGGACTTGGAAAATCCATAATTCCCGTTCCCGAAGAAAAGACCTGATTAAAAGCAGAAGAAATTTCCTGGAATTTTTGCGCATCAACTGAACTTGAGGCAAACAAAACGATAAACAGGGCTAAAAGAAGCGTAAGCAAGTCGGCATATGGAAGCAGCCAATCTTCACCTAAATGCTCATCATGGTCGTCCTTTTTCTTTTTCTTTCTACTCATCCTTCTTCACTTCACCTTCTTCAAGGAATTTTTTCCTTTCATTTGCAGGTAAGTAAGAAGCAAGTTTTTGCTCAATAACCCTTGGAGCTTCTCCTTCAAGAATGGACAAAATGCCTTCAATCATCATATGTTTAATTTTTGCTTCCTGCTTTGATTTTCTTTTTAATTTATTAGCAAATGGATGCCAAAGTACATATCCAGTGAAAATACCGAGTAATGTTGCTATAAACGCAGCGCTGATGGCATGTCCTAAAGTATCTGTGTCTGCCATATTTCCTAATGCAGCGATTAACCCAACAACTGCTCCAAGTACTCCAAGTGTTGGTGCATAAGTTCCAGCTTGAGAAAAAATCAAGGCACCCGATTGATGTCTTTCTTCCATTGCATCTATTTCTTCTGTCAACACATCCCGAATATAGTCAGCACTTTGGCCATCAACGGCAAGGGACAAGCCATTTTTTAAAAACTCATCTTCAATTTCATTTGTTTTCACTTCTAACGCAAGCAAGCCTTCCTTTCTTGCAAGCTGAGCCCAATCTGAAAACATTTTAATTAGTTCTGTAGTAGGAATTAATTTTTGTTCTTTAAAGACAATGGCAAATAGTTTTGGCACCTTTTTAATTTCATTCGTTGGAAAAGCAATTGTTACGGCAGCGGCAGTCCCCGCTATAATAATTAGAATCGCAGCTGGATTTGTCACAACAACAGTTGGACTAACCCCTTTTAAAAACATCCCATATCCAATTCCTATTAGAGCTAAAATAATACCAATTATCGAAGTTTTATCCATATATAGTCACCTATCTCTACTTTTGAAGTTTAAGGAAATTATCACTCTATTACTTTATAATAGTCTATCATTTGAAAGGTTTTCAATGATTAATAGACTTCTTATTATTTATTTCGACAAAAATCTATAAATATTGAAGCATTATTTTACATTTTATTTTGGCATTTCGACCAAATTCCCCCTTCAATTGAACAAAAAGTGGTAATTTGCCTCAACCAAAAAGGAATACATAGAAAATTTCTTTTTTGAAAAAATAAAAAAGTGAAAGGAGCGTGTGAACATGGGTCGCGGTAAGCATCTGAATCACAAGAAAAAAAGTCACCCAGGTGAGTTCCCCCAAAATACTCTTGTTGAACGCCATACCACGGAAGCACAAGAAGATGAAGAATTACTCGTCACTCAAGAAGCTTTTAAAAATCGAATAAACGAAGAGTAGCATGATCTCCTAATGAAGGCTGACCCTCTCGATATGGTTAGCCTTTCTCTTCTTTATAAGATTGACTAACTTTTTGAATTGAAACCTTTTTCTCCGCTACTCGTAGATTAATCATTCAAAAAATAGAGGAGGATTTTCTATGGTTATTACGACCACTTCTACATTGCAAGGCAAGGAGATTGAACGATATATTAGTGTAGTTTCCGGAGAAGCTATTATGGGAGCCAATGTTGTCAGAGATTTCCTAGCAAGTGTAACCGATATAATTGGCGGTCGCAGCAGTGCGTATGAAAATAAATTAGCAGAAGGACGAGAAATTGCCCTTCGAGAAATGCAAGACAAGGCAAGCAGACTAGGAGCAAATGCCGTAATCGGTGTAGATTTAGACTTTGAGACCCTTCGCGAAGGCATGATGATGTGTATTGCAACAGGAACTGCAGTATATGTAAAGGATTTGTAGGATATTTGGAAGAGGCAGACTTTTTAGACTGTCTCTTTTTGATTCTTTGCGTATTGTTATATAAAAAATTGCGTAAGTTTTCTTATCTATTTATTCGTGATTTCTCCCTGATACTCGCGTGTTCACCCTTTATTCCACAACTTCGCTTCGTTGTTCACATTTTACCTTTTTCACGCGATTCCGTTCAATTTTTACATTTTCACCCTTTTATTTCACGATTCCGCCATTTATCGCGTATTAGTCTTTTCCCAGCAATTCCATTTAGCCTTATCTATGATTTTTTACTGTTACTCCCACTTCCTTCAAAAATAAAAAACAGGTAAATCATTATGCTTGCAAATATATTGATAAATTCTCAAGAGATACAAAAATTCATCAAAGCAGTACGCATCATCATCCTCAAGCCTGTACACATCTAAAAATGAGAGAAAAAATTCTTCATCCTCCTCATCTAATATCCCATTTAGCCACAACTTAAATGGAAATTTTTCACGAAAATAAACATACCCCATATGTTCAAAAACATTCTCGATTTGCTCTTGATTCAATATCATCTTCTCCTTCAAATCACTTAATGGCTATATTTTGATCATTATCCTCAAAAATGAAACGAAATATTCCAATCTATCTCACCATCAAAACATTCACTATTTGTTCACTACAATTCGATTTATTTTATTATAATATTTTAATGTGTTAATATTTAGGAATACGAAATGTTTTTAGAAAGAAGTGTTTTGTAATGAATCAACAAGAAGTTGCTCGACGGAATTTGTACATTATGTGGTTTGCCAATTTTTTCGTTAATTCGAGTATGACGATGGTACTTCCATTTTTATCTTTGTATATTCAGACCTTCGGGGATTTCACCGAAAAATATGTACAGCATTGGTCAGGACTCACCTTTGGGGTAACCTTTGTTTCCGCTTTTATCTTTTCACCGATTTGGGGAAAAATCGGGGATCGGTATGGACGAAAAAGAATCCTAATCTTTTCCGGACTTGGAATGGCCTTATCCATTTTCTTAATGGGGCATGTTCATTCCGTATGGCATTTGTTTATTTTGCGCTTCTTTATGGGATTTTTCTCTGGCTTTATTTCCATGTCACAAGCCTTTATTTCAACGCAGACTCCAAGACAAATTGCTGGGCGAGTACTGGGGACCTTACAGACTGGAACCATTACGGGTGCGTTACTTGGTCCAATTCTTGGTGGAGTGATCGCCGATGCCATTGGCTATTCTACAACCTTTAAATGGACTTCTATTTCGATATTAATTTCAGCCCTTCTCGTATTGTTCACGAAAGAATATCGAATCCATGATAAACAAAGTACAAAAACCATTCACTCCAGTAAAGAATTAATTAAGCATATAGCCCAAAATCCTGTTTTACTTACCGCATTGCTCATTTCTGCCCTTATTCAAATTGCTCATTTTAGCATTCAACCAATACTTTCACTATATGTCACAGAATTACATGGGAAAGAAAACATTGCCTTCTACTCTGGGATTGCTTTTTCTGTTGCCGGTCTTGGGAATTTACTCATGTCGCGAAATTGGGGACAAATCGCAGATAAGCATGGATATGTGAAGGTATTAGTTATCCTTCTTTTCGTAGCAGGAATTGCCTACATGCCTGGCGCAATTGTCACCAATTTATGGCAATTAGTCATTATTCGCTTTATTCTTGGGATTGCTCTTGGAGGAATTGTCCCTGTGCAAATTGCTTACCTACGACAAGAAGCACCTATCAGCATGCAGGGTGAAATTATTGGCTATAATACTAGTTTAAGATTCTTTGGAAATATGATTGGCCCCTTATTAGGTGGATTTGTTTCCGGCTACTTTGGATTCTCCGCCGTCTTTATAACGACAAGCTCCTTATTAATACTCTGCGGTTGTGTCTTATTAACGATTGTTGTCCGTCACCAAGACCTTGTGAAGCATTCCGTCTAATCCGCTTGCCAACTTCTAGTAGAACCGTACATTTTGTGGACGGTTCTTTTTGCTGCCTTAAGAATTTCTGTAGGATGATTCCCTTTAGAGCGTATGCTATAGTAAACATACGGAAACTGGAAAGGATGTTTTAAAACTATGGCAAAAAGTGTAGTCATTGCTGAAAAACCTTCAGTTGCACGTGATATTGCCCGTGTACTGAAATGTAATAAAAAAGGAAATGGATTTCTTGAAGGTAATCAATACATCGTTACCTGGGCCCTGGGACATTTAGTCACTCTTGCAGATCCAGAAAACTACGATGTGAAATATAAAACATGGAAATTAGAAGATCTTCCGATGCTTCCAGATCGTTTGAAATTAACCGTTATTAAGCAAACTGGAAAGCAGTTTAACGCAGTGAAAAGCCAGCTGTTGCGAAAAGATGTCCATGAGATTGTGATTGCAACCGATGCAGGGAGAGAAGGTGAATTAGTTGCTCGTTGGATTATTGATAAGGTGAAAATCAATAAGCCCATTAAACGACTATGGATTTCCTCGGTCACTGATAAGGCCATAAAAAATGGCTTCAGCAATCTAAAAAACGGAAAAGCCTATGACAATTTATATGCTTCAGCCGTTGCTCGCTCAGAAGCTGACTGGTATATCGGTCTTAACGCAACACGGGCATTAACGACCAGATTCAATGCTCAATTAAATTGCGGTCGTGTGCAAACACCGACTGTCGCTATGATTGCTGCACGCGAGGAAGAAATCAAAAATTTCAAGGCACAAACCTATTATGGAATAGAAGCACAAACAACCAACCAATTAAAGTTAACTTGGCAGGATCATAATGGAAACAGTCGGAGCTTTCATAAAGAAAAAATCGATGAACTCATGAAAAAAATAGATAATCAAAAAAAGGCAATTGTTCATGAGATAGAAAAGAAAGCAAAGAAATCATACTCACCGGGTCTCTATGACTTAACCGAACTCCAAAGGGATGCCAATAAAATCTTTGGATATTCAGCAAAAGAAACATTAAATATCATGCAAAAACTGTATGAGCAACATAAGGTGTTAACATATCCTCGGACAGATTCTCGTTATCTTTCATCCGACATTATCAGTACACTACCTGAAAGATTAAAAGCATGCGGTGTTGGAGAATACCGAACACTCGCTCATAAAATTTTATCCAAGCCGCTTAAAACTTCGAAGGCTTTCGTCGATGATAGCAAAGTATCTGATCACCATGCAATTATTCCAACAGAAGGTTATGTGAACTTCTCTGCCTTTAACGATAAAGAACGAAAAATTTATGATTTGGTGGTTAAACGTTTCCTAGCCGTGTTCTTCCCAGCATATGAATACGAGCAATTAACGCTTCGTGCCAAAATCGGCGATGAGAACTTTGTTGCCCGCGGAAAAACCATCAACTTCCTTGGCTGGAAGGAGGTTTATGAAAATCGTTATGAAGAGGACGAAGCTACAGACGATTTGAAGGAACAGATTTTACCTCGGATTGAGAAAGGAGATACTTTAAGTATTAAGCTAATCACACAAACCTCAGGACAAACCAAGCCACCAGCTCGTTTTAATGAGGCTACTCTCCTTTCCGCAATGGAAAATCCAACGAAATACATGGAAACAAATAATAAACAGCTAGCGGAAACATTAAAATCAACAGGTGGTCTCGGAACGGTTGCGACACGTGCAGATATTATTGATAAGCTATTTAATTCATTTTTAATTGAAAAGCGTGGGAAGGACATCCATATTACCTCAAAAGGTCGTCAATTATTGGATTTAGTTCCGGAAGGATTGAAATCTCCTATTTTAACGGCAAAATGGGAGCAAAAGCTTGATCAAATCGCCCACGGTAAGCTAAAAAAAGAAGTATTTATCAATGAAATGAAAAACTATACAAAAGAAATCGTAGCAGCTATTAAATCAAGTGATAAAAAGTTCAAGCATGACAATATTTCCACAAAAACTTGTCCAGACTGTGGAAAACCAATGCTTGAAGTGAACGGAAAAAAAGGAAAAATGCTTGTATGCCAAGACCGTGAATGTGGATATCGTAAAAATGTAGCGCGTATCACCAATGCCCGTTGTCCACAGTGCCATAAAAAACTGGAGCTTCGAGGCGAAGGGGAAGGACAAATCTTTGCCTGTCAATGTGGATATCGCGAAAAACTATCCGCCTTCCAAGCCCGACGCGAAAAGGAATCCCGCGGAAAGGTATCCAAGCGAGATGTACAAAAATACTTGAAAAACCAACAAAAAGAAGAGGAAGAACCTATTAATAATGCGTTCGCCGAAGCACTAAAAGGTTTAAAATTCGATTAAATCCTTCAAAGAGGTTATCCACAAAGAAATGATTTCTTTATGGATAACCTTTTTTTATACACAATTAGAAAGGTTCTTATCCACAAACTCCCTTCTAAAAACTTTATCCCACTCTTAACGGACATTTTGACTCCCACTTCAAGATTCTGAGAATACGAAGAAGATCAGTGGGAAATCAACTGTCCGTAAAGGTCCGACGAGGGTAAGGTCCTAGTCAGGCGAAGCCACAGGACGTGGCGTTATGAGCGTGATAAGTGAAATAAGATTTTTCTTTGGGCTTCAGCCCTTAGAAAAATCAATCAGGCTCTGCGTGACTAACCATCAGTGGGGGATGAATGGCAGACTAAAAGCGCGACGTCAATCGCTACGTCTGCACACTTCACGTCCTGTGCGTCGAAAACCCCCACTGATGGAAGTTTCACTTTATCAAAAATCCTTTGCCCTATTAAACTACTAACTTGAAATGAGTTCATTCTGAATAGTATGATAACGGTATTCGAATTTTAAGCGAGGAGACACCATGAAAATTAGAAACTGGGATCTTAATTTAAAAATTCGCCTTTTTGGTGAAGGGGCGATGAATATTACCTATTGGATGTTTTTCCCCTTTCTAACGATTTATTTTGCCGATGCTTTTGGCAAGGGAAAAGCAGGTCTTTTGCTAATAATTTCACAAGTTTTATCGGTCTTTGCCAATCTCATAGGTGGATATTGTGCAGATCGATTTGGGCGCAAAACCATGATGATTTTGTCCTCTTTTGGTCAGGGAGTGTGCTTTTTCCTGTTCGCAATGGGAAATTCACCCTGGCTTACCTCACCTATGCTTGCCTTTATTAGTTTTGCTTTAGTAGGCTTTTTTGGTTCGATTTATTGGCCTGCAAGCCAAGCGATGGTTGCCGATGTTGTAGACGAGAAGGAGCGAAGTAATGTTTTTGCTGTCTTCTATACGGCCATTAATATTGCTGTAGTGGTTGGACCTCTTTTTGGAGCCATTTTTTATGAAAATTATCTTTTCGAATTATTAATCGTTTCTGGAATCATTTGCATTCTCCTTTCTGTCACTTTATCAAAATGGACACGGGAAACCGCTCCGATGGTTATTGGAGAAATCACAAAAAATGCCTCTTGGTACACCAATGTGATTAAGCAATTTAAAGATTATGGAATCATCCTCCAAGATAAAGTATTTCTTCTCTTTATCCTAGGTGGAATTTTGGCTTGTCAAACAAGTGCTCAGCTTGATTTATTGCTCCCAGTATATATGAAAGAATTTATCCATGGTCAAAAAATATTTTCAATAAAAGATTGGACTCTCTCAATGGATGGTCCACAGGCGTATGGATTGGTTCTTGCAGAAAATGGTTTACTTGTGGCGTTATTTACCGTCATCGTGACAAAGTGGATGACAAAATATAAAGAGAAAAATGTGTTTATTCTGTCGTCTGTCACTTACGGAATCTCTATGATTCTATTTGCACAAACTCATTGGATTTGGGGATTAATTTTTGCCATGGCGGTTTATACCTTTGGCGAGCTTTCTTCTGCAGGACTACAGCAAAGCTTTATTTCCAAAATTTCACCTGAACATATGCGTGGCCAATATTTTGCGGCAGCAAGTCTCAGATGGACGATTGGGCGCACCATAGCTCCCATTTCCATTCCAATGACCACTTGGATTGGCTATAACTGGACCTTCGTCGTACTTTGCGTATTAGCCATGATTAGTGCACTATTCTATGCCATCATGTTCACCATTCATGAAAAACAAAAAACAAGGCACATCGGGCATGAAGCAATTTAAATGCTAAGAAGGCGGACTAATGAAACTAAAAAATCCCCATTTTTTCCTACCAGAAAACCATATAAACTTACGGGGATATAATTTCCTTTTTTTACATAAAAGGGCTAAAATAAGAATAACGAATATAAAAGGAGAAAACATGATGACAAATTTCCAAGAAAACTTAGAAAAATATGCTGAATTAGTAGTAAAAGTGGGAGTGAATGTTCAAAAAGGGCAAACGGTCGTAATTAATACGAAATTAGAAGCGGTTGACTTAGTACGCTTAATTGTTAAAAAAACATATGAAGTTGGGGCAAGAGATGTCATTGTCAACTGGAACGACGACCAAGTTTCTCGTATCCGGTATGATTTAGCACCAGATGATGTATTTCTTGAATATCCAAAATGGCGAGCAAAAGAAACGGAAGAACTTGCCGAAAATGGAGCAGCCTTTATTGCAATTGATTCATCTAACCCGGATTTATTAAAAGGAGTTGATCATACTCGCATCGCGAATTTCCAAAAAGCCGCAGGTAGTGCCCTTCAGACTTACCGCCGTTATGTCCAATCTGATAAAGTAAGTTGGACCGTCATTGCCGCACCATCTGAAGCTTGGGCTGATAAGGTATTTCCTAATGAGCCAAAGGAAAATCGCGTTTCCAAACTATGGGATGCCATCTTTTCATCTACTCGAATTAATGAAGCAGACCCTGTTGCCGCTTGGAAAAACCATGATCAAACCTTACATGAAAAGGTGCAATATTTAAACACAAAAAGATATCATAAATTGCATTACAAAGCACCTGGAACAGACCTTACAATCGAATTACCTGAAAAGCATTTATGGGTTGGAGCCGGCAGCCATAATGCCAAAGGTGATGAATTCATGGCGAATATGCCGACTGAAGAAGTTTTTACAGTTCCTCTAAAGACAGGCGTGAATGGGGTTGTTTCCAGTACGAAGCCATTAAGCTATGCAGGAAACATCATCGACCAATTTACCATTACATTTAAAAATGGCCGTATTGTGGATGTGACAGCAAAAGAAGGAGAAAAAATCTTAAAAGGTCTTGTAGAAACTGATGAAGGCTCACATTATTTAGGGGAAGTCGCATTAGTCCCATTTAATTCTCCTATTTCACAATCAAACCTTTTATTCTATAATACTTTATTTGATGAAAATGCTTCTAACCACTTAGCTATTGGAAGTGCCTATGCATTTTGCATCGAAGACGGAAAGCAAATGTCGAAGGAAGAACTTGCCGCTAATGGTCTTAACGAAAGCCTTACACATGTAGATTTCATGATTGGCGGAAAGCAAATGGACATCGACGGAATCACTTCTGACGGAAAAACGGAGCCAATTTTCCGTAATGGCGATTGGGCATTTTAATCAACAAAATGCTAAAAAAACTTGGCTGTCACATTTTTTCTTGTGCCGGCTATTTTTTTTCAATCCGCATAGCCTAATCCTTATAGAGATTTTCTACATGACATAAAGCAGGAGGATAAATATATATGTGGCAGGATTTTAAGAAATTTGCCCTAAAAGGCAATGTAATTGATCTCGCAATTGGTGTCATTATTGGTGGTGCCTTTGGTAAAATCGTTTCATCTCTTGTTAAGGACATGATTATGCCCTTAATCGGCTTACTGCTTGGAGGCATAAGTTTCACAAAACTTGAATATTCATTAGAGGACGCTACAATAAAATATGGGCTGTTTTTGCAAACCGTTGTGGATTTTCTGATTATTGCCTCTTCTCTCTTTTTCTTCGTCCGCATTCTTAATCGCTTAAAAAGAAAAGCAGATCCACCTGCAGAAGAGATAAAAGTAGACCGCCAAGAGGAATTGCTCACGGAAATTCGCGATTTACTTCAAAAACAAGTCAATCTTTCGAAAGAAAATTGAAACTTCCCGTCCATTCAACCGTATTACTAAAAAAACAATTCATTATTAGAGGTGAAGAAATTTTATGTATGCACAAACAACAAATCGGTACATGCCTTCTGTTTTGAGGACATTTGCCTTATCTTTAGCCATTGCTTTTATTGGCACAATGGCAGGAGTATTTGTTCCGCCATCCCTGTTTCTCCCATTAGCGATTCTTGAATTTATTATGTTAATCGGCGCCTTTTTCCTTAGAAGAAAAAAAGCTATTTCCTATTCTTTCGTCTATGCCTTTACGTTTATTTCAGGAATAACCACATACCCCATTATCGCACACTATGTTGCAACAATAGGCGCTAACCTAGTATTATCAGCGCTTGGAACGACAACGGTAGTATTCGCAGGACTTGCTGTTTATGCCACAACCACGAAAAGGGATTTGTCTTTCTTAGGCGGTATGCTAATGGCTGCGCTCCTTGCTCTTGTTGCAATCTCGATTTTCAACATCTTTTGGCCATTAAGCTCAACGGCCATGCTCGCCTACTCTTTTATTGGAGTACTCGTTTTTAGTGGCTACGTTTTATTTGATTTCAATCGTATGAAACATTATCGCGTTAGTGCCGAGGATATCCCTTTAATGGCGCTAAACCTCTATCTTGATTTTATCAATCTGTTCATTAGTATTTTAAGAATCTTTGGTATTTTGGGTAGTGATGATTAATCAATAATAAGGAACGGTCCAGGATCTCTCATAAGAGATCCTGTTTTTTTGCCTTTTTTAAAGAAAACTCGCTGATTGGCGAGCCTTCAGTCGAAGACAGAGGCGTAGTTCACCGAAAAAAAGAAGAACTCTTTTTTCGGCTGCGAAGCGTCTCTCAGAAGCCTCCCTTTGTGCACTTATACTTAATTCCTAAAATTGGCTTCTACGTCGAATTTTCATCATTGCTGCCAATTTATACTTTCTTTAAGTACAAGAAAAGCCCTAAAATAATGGGTATTTTTATGGATCTATGTTTTCAATTGACATCTGAGTAGTAGGGGGTATACTATCTAAATTAGTTAATTAAATTAATTATTCATTTTTGGACAGTTTTATATTGTACTTTTCGCACATAGACAAAAGGAGGTGTTGCCAGATGGATCAAAACCCTGAAATCGATCTGACAAAAACAGTGCTTCTTTCCTTTAGGGAAATTCACAAGCTTTTTCGAAAATGGGGTTTAGACGTTATTTCAAAGAGCGATTTAACAATGCCACAGTTTTGGATTTTGCAGGTCATTCAAGCTGGAGAGGTAATGCCGCAAAAGACTTTAGTAGAGCATCTACAATTCTCTAAAAGCACTCTCAGTACAAGCATCGAAGGTTTAGTCTCATCAGGCTTATTAGAAAGGATCATCCCACAAAATAATCGCAGAGAGGTCCAGCTCCAACTAACTGATGCAGGCGAACAAAAAGTACAAGAAATCTTTGAGGACCCTGATGGTCTTTACCAAAAGATGAATCGTGCCTTAACACAATTACCAAACGAGAAAATCAATACGCTCATTTCGATTCATACTGAATTATATGAATTATTATCCGGTAGATTAAAGACCAGCCTTGGAGGAGATCAACGTTGTTAAAATTATTTCGTCATTTGAAGCCTTTTGCTTGGCTTATTACAGGGGTACTCTTTTTCGTCTTTATTCAATCTATGTCAGAATTATATTTACCAACCTTAATGGCTGACATCATTGATACTGGAGTCATAAAAGGAGATACGCATTATATTGTCAAAATTGGAATGCTCATGCTAGGTGTTTCAGCAGGTGGTGCAATTTGTTCGGTTTTAGTCAGCTATCTATCCGCAAAAACATCCATGGGATTCGGAAAGCTCTTACGTAAAAAAGTATTTTCGCATGTAGAGAATTTTTCTCTTCATGAATTCGATAAAGTAGGGACGGCTTCTTTAATTACGCGGACAACCAATGATATAACGCAGATTCAGTTTGTGCTCGTTATGCTGATGCGTATGGTGCTTAGCGCCCCCATTATGTTTGTTGGCGGTGTTATTATGGCGGTATCGAAGGATGCAAAGCTTTCCCTTGTCATTCTTGCGATTACACCGATATTAATGATTACGATTATTTTGGTGCAAAGAAAAGCCCTTCCCCTATTTAAAATGGTGCAAAAGAAAGTCGATAAATTAAACTTGATTCTTCGTGAAGGAATGATTGGAGTTCGGGTGGTTCGTGCCTTTAATCGTGACTCCTATGAACAAGAAAGATTTGAAAAAGCAAACCATGATTTAATGAATGTTTCGATTAAGGTCAACAAAATTATGGCCTTTATGATGCCTGTTATGTTATTAATTTTCAATTTAACCTCCGTTGCCATCCTTTGGTTCGGCGGAATACGAATTGATCATGGCAGTATGGAAATTGGCGACTTAATGGCTTTTATCCAATATGTCACTCAAATTATGTTTGCCTTAATGATGGCTGCGATGATGTTTGTGATGATTCCTCGTGCATCCGCTTCAGCTGTTCGTATTAATGAAGTGTTGGAATTAGAACCAAGCATTGTCAATCCAAAAAACACTCAATCTAGTGACCAGAAACATGGCTATATCGAATTTGACCATGTGGCATTCAGCTATCCAGGCGCAGAAATGTCGGCTTTAGCGGATATTTCCTTTAAGGCTACACCGGGTCAGGTAACAGCCATTATCGGTGGAACCGGTTCTGGTAAATCGACTCTCGTCAATCTTGTACCAAGATTTTATGACATTAGCTCTGGAACCATTCGAATAAATGGCGTTGATATCACTCAAATGTCCCAAGAGGATTTGCGATCCAAAATAGGCTTTGTTCCACAAAAGGCAATCATCTTTTCCGGAACCATAAATGAAAACATTCGTTATGGGAAAGAGGATGCAACGGATGATGAAGTCAAACATGCTGCTCAAACAGCACAGGCAGCTGACTTCATTGAAAAAATGGAAGAAGGATATGATTCCTATATAACACAAGGCGGAACAAATCTTTCCGGTGGTCAAAAACAACGCCTATCCATTGCTCGTGCTTTAGTACGAAAACCAGATATTTATGTTTTTGACGATAGTTTTTCAGCTCTAGACTTTAAAACAGATGCCAAACTGCGTGCTGCACTCCAAAAGGAAACTGGTGATGCCAGCGTCCTAATTGTGGCTCAACGTGTAAGTACTGTCTTAAATGCTGACCAAATTATCGTTCTTGACGAAGGAAAAATCGCAGGAATTGGAACTCACAGGGAATTATTAGAAACATGCTCCGTTTATCGAGAAATCGTAGAGTCCCAATTGTCTAAGGAGGAAATCGCATGAGTGAGGAAAAACAACAAGCCACGCGCAACCGTGGTCCGGTTCGAGGACCACGACCTGGCGGTGGTCCCGGCGGCATGATGGTTCAAGGTGCAAAGGTAAAGGATTTCAAGGGAACACTAACGCGATTACTCACTTATTTAAAATCAAGAAAATTCCATCTAATAGCGGTATTTTTAACCGCCATTATTAGCACAGTTTTCATGATTGTTGGTCCGAAACTGATGGGAAAAGTGACCACTAAAATCTTTGAAGGTCTTATGATGAAATTTAAAGGGGTACCAGGGGCAGAGATTGATTTTGACTATGTAGGAAAAATATTACTCATCTTAATAGGACTTTATGTCATCAGTGCCCTCTTTAGTTACTTACAGCAATACATTATGGCCGGAGTTGCTCAAAAAGTAGTCTACGACTTAAGATCAGCCGTCGATGAAAAGCTAGGCCGCCTGCCTCTTAAATATTATGATAATCATTCACATGGTGATACGTTAAGCCGTGTAACTAATGATATCGATACGATTGGTACGACCTTACAGCAAAGTATTACACAATTTATCACATCATTTATCACGATTATCGGGATTATTATCATGATGCTAACCATTAGCCCAATGCTTACACTGATTAGCATTGCTGCGACCGGAATTTCCGTTTTTGTTCTTAAGCCAATTATGGTCCGTTCACAAAAATACTTTGCTAAACAGCAGCGCTCGCTTGGTCAATTGAACGGTCACATTGAAGAGATGTATACAGGACATCCCATTATTAAAGCATTTAGTCATGAAGAAAAAGCAAAAAAACAATTTGATGAAGTAAATGAACAATTATACGATGCTGGTTGGCGTGCACAATTTATTTCCGGGGTTATCATGCCATTAATGTCTTTTGTCAGTAATCTCGGTTACGTCTTCATCTGTATTGTTGGTGGTATTTATGTAACAAAAGGCTTTATTACGGTCGGTGATATTCAAGCCTTTATCCAATATTCAAAGCAGCTCTCTCAACCGATTACACAAACAGCGAATATCGCCAATATTATTCAATCCACCATCGCGGCAGCTGAACGTGTATTTGAACTATTAGATGAGCCAGAACAAATAGAAGAAACTGTAAAGGTAGAACAATTACCTTCTGTAAAAGGAAAAGTCTCCTTTGAACATGTAGATTTTGGCTACACAGATGATAAGATCATTATCCAAGATATGAATATCGATGTTCAGCCAGGACAGACCGTGGCTATCGTTGGTCCTACAGGTGCCGGAAAAACAACCTTAATTAACCTTTTAATGCGATTCTATGAATTAAATAATGGTGCGATTAAAATTGATGACATCGATATCAAAGATATTTCACGTGAAGAATTACGGAAAACATTTGGAATGGTGCTACAGGATACATGGCTATTCAATGGAACGATAAAAGAAAATATTGCCTATGGTCGTCTCAATGCAACAGAGGAAGAAATTTATAAGGCAGCCAAAGCAGCTCATGCCGACCATTTTATACGGACATTGCCAGATGGCTATGATACGGTCCTTAATGAAGAAGCATCTAATATTTCTCAAGGTCAACGACAATTATTAACGATTGCGCGTGCCATTTTAGCCAACCCTCCTATTATGATCTTAGATGAAGCGACAAGTAGCGTAGATACTCGGACAGAAGTATTCATTCAAAAGGCCATGACAACCTTAATGCAAGGTCGAACAAACTTTGTCATCGCTCACCGATTATCTACAATTAGAGATGCCGACATTATCCTTGTTATGAATCATGGAACGGTTATTGAACAAGGAAATCATCTTGAATTGCTTGCGAAAAATGGCTTCTACGCTGATTTATATAATAGCCAATTTGCTGAACAAAAGCCCGCTGTTTAATTTAGCAAAAGCAGTAAAATGATTTTAAAAGAAAGGGACTGGCACTTTAAAATGTACCCTATAGAATAGACACTTAAAAAAGTGCTCTTTCTATAGGGTATTTTTTGTATAATTTAAAGAACAACATAGAGAAATACGCGGAGATGGAGAATTATGAGTAAAAAATTGTTT